>RFZO01000021.1 GCA_009920715.1 Actinomycetota bacterium
TGGTTCAGGTTGACCGCGACGGTGCCGGGCCATCTCGCGGGACGGCACCTGCACGCCATGATTGACCTCGGCTTCACCGGCAGGGGCGACGGTTTCCAGGTGGAGGGACTCGCCTGGCGTGACGGGAAGCCGGTGCACGCCGTGCAGCCCGACCGCCGCACCGTGGACCTCGGCACGCACGCCGCGGGCGGGCTGATCGAGCTGTGGGTGGAGGCGGCGGCGACGCCCATCATCGCCGGTCATTCGCACGGCTACGGACCCACGCCGCTCGGTGACCCCGCAACCGCGCCGCGAATTCCGCTGTACACACTGCGCCGCGCGTCGCTCGCCGCGTTCGATGCGGGGATGCAGGCGCTCTCCGTGGAACTTCACGCGGTGATCGACCTCGCGATGGACACGGACCCGGCGGACCCGATGCACGGCCGGCTCTTCGCCGCCCTCGATGCCGCAGCGCACGCGCTCGACGTGAACGACGCGGCCGCGACAGTCCCGGCGGCGCGCGCGGCACTGCGCGGCGTTCTGTCCGTCGGGAACGGACCGGCGTCGCACCGCATCGTGGCCACCGGGCATGCCCACCTCGACACCGCATGGCTGTGGCCGCTGCGCGAGACGCGGCGCAAGGCCCTCCGCACGTTCGCGAACGCAGTGCACCTGCTCGACCGCAACCCGGACATGGTGTACTGCCACAGCCAGGCCCAGCACTACGCGTGGGTCGCCGAGGATGACCCCGCGCTGTTCGCGCGCATCACGGAACTGGTCGCGGAGGGACGCTGGGAACCGGTGGGCGGCATGTGGGTGGAGACCGACCTCAACCTGCCCGACGGCGAGAGCCTCCTGCGCCAGATGGTGCAGGGCCAGCGTGCGTTCGAGGGCTGGTTCGGCAGGCGCTGCGACGGTGCGTTCCTGCCGGACGACTTCGGCTACCCCGCGGGGCTGCCGCAGATCGTCACCCACGGGGGCGCGCGCTGGTTCTTCACCCAGAAGCTCAGCTGGAACGAGACGAACAGGTTCCCCCACCACACGTTCTGGTGGGAGGGACTCGACGGCACCCGCGTGTTCGCCCACTTCTCCCCCGTCGACACCTATAACGCTGTCAACACTCCGTCCCAGTTCCGCTTCGCATCGCGCAACTTCTCCGACCACGTCGGTTCGTCCGCATCGCTCGTGCTCTACGGGCACGGCGACGGCGGCGGCGGACCCACACAGACCATGGTCGACCGCGCCAGGCTCGCCGCCGACCTCGCGGGTGTCCCGAGGGTGACGATGGGACGGGTGGGCGACTTCTTCGCCGAGGCGGAGGCGGAGTACGGCGCCACTGCCCCGGTGTGGACGGGCGAGATGTACTTCGAGAAGCACCGCGGCACCTACAGCACGCAGGTCGGCACCAAGCAGGGCAACCGCCGCAGCGAGCAACTGCTCCACGAGGCCGAGGCATGGTCCGCCCTCGCCGGCACACGGGTGCCCGGGATCGACGGCTGGTGGCAGCGGGTGCTCACCCAGCAGTTCCACGACATCATCCCCGGGTCGTCGATCGCGTGGGTCCACGACGACGCGGAGGCGGAGCACGCCGCCGTTGCGTCAGAGATCAACGAATCGCTCCCCGGCCTTCTCGGTGCATCGGGTGGCGCAATGTCGGTGGTCAACCCCTCCTCGGTGCGGTTCCGCGGCGTGGTCGAGGTGGACGGCGCCGCCGTCAGGGTGGACGTGCCTGCGTTCGGGTGGTCCGAGGTGACCGAACATGCGGAGGACGAGAAATCCGCCGTGGTCAACGTGTCGCACGACGGTGACGCTGTGACGATGTCGTGCGGTGAGGTGTCCGTGACGATTGCAGGCGACGGATCAGTCCCTTCCTTCGTCAACGGGGGACGCGATCTCGTCCCGCCGGGCGACGCCGCGCGGTTCGTCCTGCGCCAGGACACGCCGGCCGAGTACGACAACTGGGACATCGACATGTCGGACGCGGACCGCACGCCCGTCCCCGTGCACTCGGTGGCACCGCCCACGGTCGTGGAAGCAGGACCACTGCGCGCCGTCGTGGAGTGCGTGCATGCCACCAGGAACTCGCGGTGGACGGTGCGCTGGACACTTCTCGCCGGCGGGCGCCTGGACGTCTCGCTCGACGCCGACTGGCAGGAGAGCGAGACCCGGCTGCAGTGGTGCCTTCCCGTCGACATCCACTCCCACGAGGCCGTGTGCGGCACGCAGTTCGGTCATGTGCGCCGGGCCCGCCACGGCAACACCTCGTGGGACATCGCCCGGTTCGAGGTGTGCGCGCACCGCTTTGTCGCGGTGGCCGAGCCGCGTTTCGGTGTGGCCGTGCTGGCCGACGGCCCGCGCGGCTGGGACGTGCGCAACGGTGCGGTGCAGCTCACCCTGCTGCGTTCGCCGCGTTTCCCCGACCCTGAAGCCGACCGCGGGCACCAGAAACTCGCGTGGTCGGTGCGGACGGTGGACGGGCCCCTCGACACCGCGCGCCTCGAGGAGGAGGCCGAGTCGCTCGCCCACCCCGTGCGCATCGTTGCGGGCACACCGTCGCTGCCCCGCTCGCCGCTCGTGTGGGAGGTGCCGGGTGCGCTGGTCAGTGCGCTGAAGCCGGCGGACGACGGGTCGGGCGACGTCATCGTGCGCGCATGGGAGACCACGGGCGGCCGCACGCACGGCACGTTCTCCCTTGCGGGGTTCGCCACCGCAGTGCCGTGCGACGCGCTGGAGGATCCCGTGGGTCCGCCGCTCGCCGCCGCGGACGGGCGGTTCGCGGTGTCGCTCGGTGCGTTCGCGATCGCGACGTGGCGGCTCAGCCGATAGCCGCGTAGGTGGCCATCAACGGCCCCGCCGAACGGGTGTCGCCGACGGTGCCCGCACCCATGCGGTTCATCACGTAGGCGAACGTCATTCGCGCGTCGAGGTCGTTCACGATGAGCGAGCCTCCCCATCCGCCCCAGTAACAGGCGCGCGGGTTCGGGCTGATCGGCGTGTGCACGGTGTTCAACCCGTACCCCATGCCGAACTTCGCCGGCATGCCGAGCACGAGGTCGGTCCCCTCGGCCTGCACCTCGAACAGCTTCTCCACACCGGCCTCGCTGATGAAACGGTGCCCGGCGGCCTCACCGCCGTGCGACACGATCGACTGCACCAGCGCGAGCGAGCGCGCGTTGCCGTGGCCGTTCGCGGCGGCGCTCTCGCACCGGCGCCACCCGGTTTCCCACGACTGCGCCGCGTTCATCCCCGGGTTCGAGAACGTGCGCACGGCGATGGATGCGGGGTCCGCACCCGCGAGCGCGAGCGGTTCGGGCGGGATCACGTTCGAGATGCGGGGGTCGCACTCCGCCGGCGTGCCGATGTGGAAGTCCGCGCCCAGCGGACCCGCGAACGTCGTGCGGAAGTAGGTGCCGAGCGACATGCCGGTCACGCGGCGCACGACCTCGCCGATCAGGTAACCCTGCGAGATCGCGTGGTAGCCGCTCGCCGTGCCGGGTTCCCACCACGGTGCCTGTTCGGCGAGCGCCCCCGCGCACAGGTCGTGGTCGTAGAAGTCGGACGGCCGCAACGGACGGTCCCAACCGGGGAGGCCTGCGGTGTGGGCCATGAGGTGCGCCACCGTGACCGACTCCTTGCCGTTCGCGGCGAACTCCGGCCAGTGCAGGTGCACGGGGTCGTGGAGCGACAGCGCCCCCTTGTCGGCGAGCTCGAGCAACACGAGGAACATCATCGTCTTTGTGCTGGACCACACGTTCGTGATGGTGTCGCCCTGCCACTCGGCAGTGCGGGTCTCGTCGGTGTGCCCCGCCCAGATGTCGACCACCGTCTCGCCCTCGTGCACCACGCACACGGACGCTCCCACCTCGAAACCGCCGTCGAAGTTGGCGAGGAACGCCTCACCGACCTTCTCGAAACCGGCCTTCACGTGCCCGTTCAACTGAACCATCCTTGTTTCTCCTTACTCGCTTGCCGGCCGGACCAGGTTGAGGAACTGGCCCCGGGCGTGCAGGTTGTCCACGAACGAGGGCTCGTACGCGATCCAGGGGTTCTTGCGGACCTCCTCGTCGAGCACCACGGCGTCCTCACCGATGAGGACGCGCCACTCACCGGCCTTCACCGCGTCGAGAATCACGTCGGCGGCCTCGGCCGCCGACGTCGGCGCGTTGTCGCGGAAACCCTCCTGCTGGGCGATGATCGCCACGCGGATGTCCTCGTCGCTCACGCCGCTGAGGTCCATCTTCAGGTTCCGCGACATCCGCTGGCGGACCTCGTCGAGAGCCGCGCTGTCCATCTCCTTGGGGTCGGTCCCGTGCAGCTTGCCCGAGTTGATGACGATGTTCGTGCCGATGTGGCCGGGCATCACCACGGTGGCCTGCACGTGCGGTGCGTTCAGCCGCAGGTCGGTGATGAGGGCCTCGGTGAACCCCTTCACCGCGAACTTCGCCGCGCTGTACGCAGTGTGCGACACGTTGGGGCCGATGGTGGCCCAGAAGCCGTTCACGCTGCTTGTGTTCACGACCTGGGCGACATCCGCCGCCACCAGCATCTCCATGAACGCGCGGCAGTTGTAGTACACCCCGTAGAAGCACACCCCGAACGTGCGCTCCCACGACTCGCGGGAGTCGTTCAGGAAGCTCCCGCCGCCGCCGATGCCCGCGTTGTTGAACAGCAGGTTCACGGCCGGTCGCCACGCCCTCACCGCGTCACGAAAGGCGAGCACCTCCTGCTCGTCCGACACGTCGGCGATGTGCGTGAGCAGCTGGCCCTTGTTGCCCGCCGCGAGCTGGGCCGTCTCGTCGAGGTTCTCCTTGATGACGTCGCACGTGGCGACGTCGCATCCCCCCGCGGTCAGCTTCAGCACCAGCTCTCGGCCCATGCCGGTGCCCCCGCCGGTGACCACCGCGACGCGACCCGCGAATCCGTCCTCGAACCGTGCGCCCATGATGTTGCCTCCCTGTTCCCGTGTCTACTGCGCGTACTGGTCGCGCAGGTCCTTCTTCAGCACCTTGCCGGTGGCGTTGCGCGGCAGTTCTGTCACCTGCCAGAACACCTTGGACGGCACCTTGAACGGCGCGAGCCGCGACTTCAGGTGCGCGAGCAGGTCGTCCTCGCTGTGGGCGCCGTACCCGTCGGAGGGAACGACCACAGCGGCCACCTCCTCGCCCAGCTTCTCGTGCGGGAGCCCGATGACCGCGCAGTCCTTCACCGCGTCGTGCTCGAACATCGCCGACTCGACCTCGACGCAGTACACGTTCTCGCCGCCGCGCAGGACCATGTCCTTGATGCGGTCGACCACGTACACGTACCCCTCGTCGTCCATGTACCCGGCGTCACCGGTGCGGAACCATTCGCCCACGAATGCCTTGGCGGTGGCCTCGGGCTTGTTCCAGTAGCCGCGCACGTTGTTCGGCCCCGACACCCACACCTCGCCGATCTGCCCGCGCGCGAGCTCATTCCCGTCGTCGTCGGCGATCTTCACGTCAGTGCCGACCACCGGCAGTCCCGATGACTCAGGCCGCGCGAGGTATGCCGGCCCGGCAATCGCGATGCACCCCGCTGTCGTCTCTGTGAGCCCGTACCCATTGCCCGGCGAGACCTTCCCCGCGAAGTCCTTGCCGATGCGCAGGATGGTGTCGGGCGAGGGCGGCGCGCCTCCCTGCCCGATGGACGTCAGCGACGAGATGTCGTGCCTGTCGCGGTCGGGGTGCTCCAGCAGGGAGCGCACCACCGTGGGCACGCCGCCGATCTGCGACACGCGGTGCTTCTCGATCAGCCGCAGTGCCTCGCCGGCGTCCCACTTGAACTGGTTCACGATCGTCCCGCCGAACGCGGTCTGGTTGATCATCCCGCACAGGCCGGCGATGTGGAAGAACGGGAACGTGGAGAGCGACACCGCGGGCGGCGGGCCGGCGGGCACGGTGTCGGAACCCGCCATGCGGGCCGCGAGCGCGGTGCTGAAACGGGCGTTCCAGGTGTTCGTGACGTAGTTGCGGTGGGTTCCGATGGCCCCCTTCGGGAAACCGGTGGTGCCCGACGTGTAGAAGATGGTGGAGTCGTCGTCGGGCGCGATGTCGACCTCGGGCAGCCGCGCGTCGGCACGTGCGACCACGTCCGACCACGGCACCGCACCGTCGACCGCGTCCCCCTTTGCCACGACCACCAGGCGGATGCCGCACTCCGCGCGCATCGACGCCGGGAGGCGCTCGAGCCGCTCGCCGTCCACGATGGCCACGGTGGCGCCGGAGTCGCCGAACGCGTACCTCATCTCCTCGGTGATCCACCACGCATTCAGGCTGACGACGATGGCGCCGATGCTCTCCACCGCCCAGAACGCGAGCGCGAACTCCGGGTAGTTGCGCATCCCGATCGCGACCCTGTCGCCCTTGCCCACGCCGTTCTCCGACAGCCAGGACGCGAGCGAGTTCACCTGCCGGTGCGCCTCGGCGTACGTGATGACTTCGTCCTCGTAGATGAGATAAGGACGGTCACCGTGGGCGGCGGTGGCCAACCACTGCTCGCGCAACGATGCGGGCGCGTTGCGGAACACCCTGCGCACATGCCCGTGGACGTTCGCGTTGACGAGTTCGTACGGTTGCCCCGCAGCGGTGAGCGCCGCTATCGCATCCCCCCTGGACAGCATGGGGGAACCGTATCAACGGAAGCCGAGCATCCCCGAGTCGACGATCCTCTTCGACAGGGGCCGGGCGAGCTCGCGCACCTTCTCGCACCTTTCCTCCCCCAGGACCAGGTACGGCGCCGTCGCGAGTTCGTCTGTGCGCTGCTCGATCCTGTCGCGCTGCGCGCGGCCCTCGGTGGTGAGATTGCCCTCGGCGTCGCAGATCCCGCGCGACCGGAGCGACTCGACCGCGGTGTTCCAGTCGCTCTCGGGCCAGGCACGCGACGACGCAAGGATCTTCGCGGTGACATCCCCCGACCCGGCGTGGGTGACGAGTGCCTCGAGCCCGCTGAGGTTCTCCGTGACGAGAGCGGCGATGTGACCGTCACCGCGGAACTCGCGCAGCAGGGACTGGGCATGCCACAGGACGAGATGCGGCTCGTCAGGCCACGCGAGCGACGCATGCCCGGCGAACAGCGGCCGTCCCTCGGGCGACGCGCACGCCACCTCTGCCGCCGCGCGCAGAAGCACGGCGAGCTCGCGGATCTCCGGCGTGTCCACGGCACCGTCCCACGCGCGGTGGAGCCCCGCGTCGACGGATGCGAGCCGGGTGGCGCACCACTGCGCCGGGGACGCGACATCCCATGCTCCGTTCATCGCGTCGCGCACGAGCCCGGGGTTGAAGTTGTAGAAGGTGGACACCACGACATCGGCCGGCACCGCCCCCATGGGTGCGGACCGCGACGCAAAGTACCCCGTGCGCGGTCCGATGGGCCCGAGTGCCTCGTACGCCGCGGCGGCCTCGGGGAGGAAATAGATGAACGCATGGATCGGTTCCGCCGTGCGCCAGGTCTTGCGTGCTGTCTCGCTGCTCATGCACCCATCTTGTTACACGGGGTGCCCGAACATCGCCTCGAGGTCGGCGTGGGTGAGCCCTTCCAGTCCCGGACGCACGACGAACCGGTGCGCATCGGTCCCCGGCGCGGGCACCGGCACCATGTGCGGCACCGCGAGCACGGTGCACCCGGCGGCATGGGCGCTCGCCACGCCGGTCGGCGAGTCCTCGATTGCGATGCAATCTGCGGGGTCCACGCCCAGCCGGCGCGCCGCGAGGAGATACGGCTCGGGGTGGGGCTTGCCGTGCGCGACGTCGTCGCCCACCACCACCTCGTCGAACGAACCGGGCGGGAGAGCCTCGACCACCTCCAGGGCGAACCGTCTCCACGACATCGTGACCAGTGCCGCGGGCAGGCCCGCCTCGCGGCACCCCGCGAGCAGGTCGCGCGCGCCGGGGCGCCACGGGATCTCGCGCCGCACCGATGCGATGACACGGTCGAGGAGCAACTCGACGATCTCGTGCGGGGTGAGAGGGACGGGCCCGTTGTCGCGCACGTACGCGCCGGTGTCGAGCAGGTCCTTGCCCACCACCGCCTTGCCGTGCTCGAGCGACCACGTGCCGCCGTGCATCTCCACCACCTCGTGCTCGGCTGCGATCCAGTACGGCTCGGTGTCCACGATGGTGCCGTCCATGTCCCACAGGACGGCAGCGGGGCGGCGCATCACGCCCCGTCCCTTGCGCGCAGCGCTTCCATCGCCGCGCGCACGTGCGACTCGGGCAGCGACTCCGTGAACTGCACCGCGCCTGCGGTGACCACGAATTTCCCGGTTCCGTCCTGGCCGAAGAGCGGCCTGTTGCGCGGTCCGCTGCCCAGCGTGCGCACCGGCCGGCGCATCCACGCGGAGAGTCCGAGCAACGGCAGTGCGGTGCGGGTGACCGCGGACGGGTCGGTGCCGCCCGACACCGCGTCGATCACGTCGAGCGCGGCGAGACAGACTGCCGCACCCGCCTTTGCCGCGTCGACCCATGGTTCGAGGTCGGCGTCGTCGGTGCCGGGCATCGAGGCGACCTTCTCGAACCACTCCCTCCCCGGGCGGTCACCCGGCCAGTGCGGGTCGCCCGGGTAGCTGGTGGCCGCGGCCAGGGTGCGCAGTGCCAGCCGGTCTGCCGACGCCTCCCATGCGGCGGTGTGGTCCGCACCCCTCCACCATGCGCACGCAGACTCGATCATCGGCAGCGACGCCGTCATGGAGATCATCGGGTTCAGCAGGATGCCGCCGCACGCGTCGATGACGCCGCGGTCACGCCCGTGGTACGGGCCGAGATGGAGCAGCCCCGACATCATCGCGTCGTTCACCGGCACGTTGTCCCACAGAAGGGGCGGGCGCCCGCCGGTGACGTCGGCACGTGCCCGCGTCTCGGCGGCATCGATGGTGTCGGTGACCACCGTGCGGCCGGTCCACATGACGAGCACGTCCGGATGGAGACCGTCGGTGAGTTCGTCGAGATACGGCGAACCCATTGTCCCCGCGTAATGCGTGGGCACCACCCACACGTCCGTGCCGAGCATCCCACGCACGTCGTTCGCGATGGTGCGGTGCCGTTCGCCGGCATGGAGCACGGGCAGGTCGTCGAAGCACAGGGTCACCGTGCGGCAACCGGCATCCACAACCGGGCGCAGCTTCGCCGCGACAGCCGCGGAATCGGCATCCGACCCCGGTGTGAGCCCGATCGACACGTTCACGGAGGGGCGGTGGGCGATCATGCGCGCGAACGAGGCGACCTCGGCACCGGTGAACGGCTCGTCCCACCTGTCACGGTGCCGCGGCTCGCTCTTCGGCGCCCAGACGTAGGTGTCGGCGCCGTTCTCCGCGAGCACCTCGATGCACCGGAGACGCTCCTCTTCGCTCCACGGGTCACCGTAGAACCCCTCGATCACACCGAAAGGCTTCCCGGACATCACACGGAGGCTAGACGAGGTGCCGGCGCGCATGACCTACTGTTGGTCCATGTCGAAGAAGAACGTCTCGCTCGGGTACATCGCCGGATACTGGGGCAGCGGTCCGCCCGCTGGCGCACTGGAGGCCATCAAGGAGGCGGACAAGCTTGGCTTCGACAGTGCGTGGACCGCGGAGGCATACGGCAGCGACGCGCTCACGCCCCTCGCGTGGTGGGGATCACACACCGAACGGATCCGGCTCGGCACCTCGATCATCCAGATGAGCGCCCGCACCCCCGCCGCCACGGCGATGGCCGCGATGACCATGGACCATCTCTCTGGTGGCCGCTTCATCCTCGGTCTCGGCGCGTCGGGTCCGCAGGTGGTCGAGGGATGGTACGGCCAGCCGTACCCGAAGCCGCTCGCACGCACCCGCGAGTACGTGGGCATCATCCGCGAGATCATCAGGCGTGACGGACCCGTCGAGCACCACGGGGAGTTCTACGACATGCCCTACAAGGGCGGTGCCAACCTCGGCAAACCGCTGAAGAGCACCATCCACCCGCACCGCAAGGAGATCCCCATCTTCCTCGGTGCCGAGGGCCCGAAGAACGTGGCGCTCGCCGCGGAGATCTGCGACGGCTGGCTGCCGCTCTACTTCTCGCCGAAGGAGGACGCCTGGTACCGCGAACGGCTGCGGGAGGGTTTCGCCGCGAGCGGCGAGGAGGGCAAGGAGGACCGGTTCGAGGTGGCCATCCCGCTCACCGTCGTGCCCGGTGACGACGTGGAGAAGTGCGCCGATGTCGTGCGCCCGAACCTCGCGCTGTACGCCGGCGGAATGGGCGCGCGCGGCGCGAACTTCCACTTCGAGGTGTTCGCCCGCATGGGCTACGAGGACGTGGCACTGAAGGTGCAGGACCTGTACCTCGCCGGCAAGAAGGCGGAAGCGGCGTCCATCATCCCGCTGCGGATGGTGGAGGACGTAGCGCTCGTGGGACCGATCGACAAGATCCGCGACGAGGCGGCGAAGTGGCGTGAGACCTGCATCACCACCTTCCTCGTGGGCGGCCCGGCCCCCATGCTGTCCAGGTACGCGGACATGCTCCTCGGCTGACGGACCGCGCCGGACAAGGAAAAGACACCCGGCGCGACACCGTTCTGGAATACTCCCTGACGTGCTCACGCCGCCGCCCTATCTCTCCCCCTCCGCCATCGGCACGTTCCGCCAGTGCCCGCAGAAGTTCAAGTTGTCCCGCATCGACAAGCTCAGCGAACCACCCACGTGGCACACCCACCTCGGCACGTTCGTGCACGACGTGCTCGAGCACATGTACCAGCAGTCGCCCGATGTGCGCACCGTCGAGGGCGTCAGGTCACTGGCGGCGGAGCGCTGGGCCGCCGGCGGCTGGCAGGAGAAGGTCGAGTCACTCGAGGAGGCCCGCAAGCTCGGCCCCATCGCCAAGTTCAAGACCCAGGCGTTCGACTGCATGAAGAACCTGTTCGTCCTGGAGAACCCTGCCGACACCGAGTTCGACGGCATGGAGCACAACGTCGCGGCGTCCGTCGAGGGCGTGCAGCTGAAGGGCATCATCGACCGCTTCTCGTTCAACGAGGACGGCACCATCACCATCTCCGACTACAAGACCGGCAAGGTGCCGAACCCCCGGTTCAAGCCCGAGGACGACGAGTTCTTCCAGCTGCTCGCCTATGCACTCATGCTGCAGGAGGCCGACCAGGAGACCACCTCGCGCGTGGAGATCGTCTACCTCGCCGAGCCCGTCGTGCGCCGTCTCGACGTCACCACCGAGAAGCTCTCCATCGCCAAGGGGACCATCGTCGAGACGCGCGAGTCCATCGACAACTTCGCGGCGCAGGGCGATTTCCCGTGCAGCACCGGCCCCCTGTGCGACTGGTGCCACTTCAAGACCACCAAGGTCTGCCCCGCCTTCAAGGACTGACGGGGCGCGCTCAACGCTGCGCGGCGGGAACCTGCTGCGTGATGCAGTGGACACCGCCGCCGCACTCGAAGATGGCGCGTGCGTCCACGCGCACGATCTCGCGGCCCGGGTACGACCTCGCCAGCACCGCGGCCGCGGCATCGTCGTTTGGGTCGTCGAACGCGCACATGATGACCGCACCGTTGCACACGTAGTGGTTGATGTAGCTCCAGTCGACGGGCTGGTCGTCGGCCCATCCCGTTGCGGGTGCCGCCATCTCCTCCACATGAAGGGGTCGGCCCGATGCGTCGCGAGATGAGCGGAGGACGTCAATGATCTCGTCGGACACCTCGTGGTCAGGGTGGGCGGGGTCGTTCTGGCGGTGGACGAGAACCGTCCCCGCGGGCGTGAAAGTGGCGAGGATGTCGACGTGCCCGCTCGTGCCGAACTCGTCGTAGTCCTTGGTGAGACCGCGCGGCAACCAGATCACTCTCTCCGCACCGATAGTTGAGGCGAGTTCGGCTTCCACCTGCGCCGGCGTCCAGCCCGGGTTCCTGTCGGGGTCCAGTTGCACGGTCTCGGTGATGATCACCGTGCCGGCGCCGTCCACATGGATGCCCCCGCCCTCGTTCACCATCGTCGACTCGAAGATCCGCGCCCCGCTCGCCGCCGCGATCACGGCACCCACCCTGGCATCGTGATCATGGGAGAGGTACTGGCCGTTGCCCCACGCGTTGAACCTCCAGTGCACCGCACCCAGCCCGCCGTTGCGGTCGGTGAGGAACGTGGGCCCGCTGTCGCGGCACCATGCGTCGTCGATGGCGGTCACGTAGATCTCGGCACCCTCCCCCAGGTGGTCGCGGGCGGCGTCCACGTCGTCGGGGTTCACGGCCACCAGCACCGGCTCGAACCGGGCCACTGCGTTCGCCACGGCCGCCCATGCGCGCTGGTACCTGTCGAGGGACTCGGACCCCGACGGGCCGAACGTGAAGTTTCCCGTGGGGAACTGCATCCACGTGGCGACGTGCGGCTCCCACTCGGCCGGCATGCGGAATCCCGCGGATGCGGGGGTGCCGTTCATCGCACCAACGGTAACGCCCATCCGCCCGTAGCGTGACCCCGTGGCCGACGCGGTGTTGATCTTCGACGGGGAGTGCGGGTTCTGCCGGCGCTCCGTGCGGATACTGCGGGCGCGGGTGCGCCGCGTGCCCCGCATCGTCGCGTGGCAGTCGATCGACCCCGCGCAGTACGGGACAACCGAGGAGGCATGCCGCACCGCGGTGCAGCACGTCGGCACCGACGGCCGCGTGCGCGGCGGCGCGGACGGGATCGCACGGTTGCTGGTGGAGGCAGGGTGGCCGTGGCTGGTCCCCGGTCGCGTGATGTCGGTTCCCGGCGTGATCCACATCTCGCGCGCGGCGTACCGGTGGGTTGCGCGCAACCGTCACCGGTTCCGCGGCGACCCCGCCTGAGCGAAGGTAAGGGTCAGGGCCCCGCGGCCTCCAGCTGGGCGGACAGCGACAGCCACTCATCCTCGGCACGCGCCAGTTCGTGCTGCACGTGCGCGAGTTCGGTGGTGACGCGCGCGAGTTCGCCGTGGTCGGCACCTGCGCTGCCGAGCGCCGCCGTGAGTTCCTCCTGGCGTGCCGCCAGTGTCTCCATCTTCTTCTCCGTCTGGCTCACGAGACGGCGCAGCGTGCTCGGGCTCTGTCGCGTGACGGGGGCCGACTTCTGCTTGCCCCTCTGTGCACTCCCGGGTTCCGGCCCGCCCGGCCCCGGCGCGGCCGCGCGCGGGGCCGCTGACCTCTCGGCCAGCCAGCCGGCGACACCGCCGCGCACCTCGCGGGCCGTGCCGTCGCCGTCAAGCGCGATGACGTCGCTGACGGTGCGGTCGAGGAACGTGCGGTCGTGGCTGACGACCACAACTATGCCGGGCCATTCGTCGAGGTAGTCCTCGAGGGCGCGGAGGGTGTCGAGGTCGAGGTCGTTCGTCGGTTCGTCCAGCAGCAGCACGTTCGGCTGCTCGATCAGGGTGAGCAGCAGCTGCAGTCTCCGCCGCTCGCCGCCCGAGAGCGTGCCGATGGCGGCGAACTGTGCGTCACCGTCGAACCAGAAGCGACGCATCAGTCCGATGTCCTCCACCGACGGCGCGCCCTTGTCCCCCGCGACGGCATCACGCACGCTCTGCGCGAGGTCGAGGTCGCGTCCGAGCTGGTCGTAGTAGCCGATGCGGACGGTGCGTCCGCGCTCGACGGTTCCCTGTGCGGGCACCAGCCGGCCCGCGATGATCTCGAGAAGCGTGCTCTTGCCGGCCCCGTTCGCCCCGACGATGCCGACCCTGTCCCCCGGCTCGAGCGAGAGGGTGACGCCGCGCAGCACGTCACGGCCACCCGGATCCCACCGCCACGACACCCCGTCGAGTTCGATGCCCTTGCTGCCGAGGCGCCGGCTGCCGAGCGAGAGGTCGAGTTCCCCCTGCCGTGCTGACTGCTGGGGCCGCCGGGCTGTCAGTTCGCGTGCCGCGTCCACCCGTGCCTTGGGTTTGGTGGATCGGGCGGGCGCGCCGCGGCGCAGCCACGCAAGTTCCTTCCGCGCGGCGTTCCTGCGCACCTGTTCGTCCACCGCGGCCTGCTCCTCGCGCTCGATGCGCGCGGCGAGGTACGCCGAGTACCCCGAGCCCGCGTTCGGTCCGGAGGGGACATGAACGTGCAGTGCCCCCCTGTCGATCTCCACCACCTTGTTGGTCACCCTGTCGAGCACGTGCCTGTCGTGGGTGACGAGCAGCAGACCGCCCGTGAACGCGGCCAGACGTTCCTCCAGGAACCGCACCGCGTCGAGGTCGAGGTGGTTGGTGGGCTCGTCGAGGATCAGTGCCTCCCACTCGCCCGCGAGCAACGCGGCGAGAGCCACCCGCTTCGTCTGGCCGCCGGACAGTTCGTCGGTGCGTGCGTCGAGCATGTCCCCCATGCCGAGCCGCTGCAGCATCGCCTCGGACTGCCAGGTGCCGCCCGCCGCGGCGCGCACCGTGCCGGCAGGCAACACGGTGGACTGGGACAGCACGCCCACACGTGCACCACGGCCGCGGCGCACCGTGCCCGACTCCGGTTCCGTCTCGCCCGCGAGGATGCGCAGCAGTGTGCTCTTGCCGCACCCGTTCAGCCCGACGACCCCGATCCTGTCCCCCTCGCTGAGGGTGAACGACGCCGCCGTGAAGAGCGGGCGGCCGGGCCGCGACGCCGATATCGCCTCGGCATCGATGAGAACGGTCGGCACCGCGCGAAGGATAATGGTGCGGTGATCCGACTCCGCCAGATCTGCCTCGTCGCCGCCGACCGTGACACCGTCGTCGGTCACCTCGAGTCCGTCTTCTCCGTGCGCACCGCGTTCGAGGATCCGGGCGTGGCAACGTTCGGCCTGCACAACGCGGTGATCCCGGTCGGCGGGCAGTTCCTCGAGGTGGTCGCACCCGTGCGGGAGGGAACAACAGCGGGCCGCTATCTGCAGCGCCGCGGGGGCGACGGCGGGTACATGCTCATCTTCCAGTCGGACGACCAGGAGTCACACCGCACGCGCATCCTCTCCATGGGCTGGCGCATCGTCACCGACTTCGAGAGCCACGGCTACCGGTGCATGCAGGTGCACCCCGCGGACAGCGGTGGCACGTTCCTCGAGATCGACCGGCAGGACCCGTGGGACGACTGGCACCCGGCCGGGCCGCGCTGGCGCGACCACGTGGACACGCGCACGGCAACGGGATTCGCCCAGGCAGACATCGGTTGCACGGACCCTGCCGGCGTCTCCGCACGCTGGGGTGCGGCCATGGACCTGCCGGTCACCATCGGCCGCAACTGCGGGATGCACAAGGTGCGCCCGGACGGGTTCTGCGTGCGGTTCACCCCCGCGGGTCCGCGCGGCGAGGGACTCGACACCGTCGAGGTGAAGGTGCGCGACACGGACGAGGTGATCGAGAGGTCACGCAGCCGCGGGCTCCCCGTGCACGACGGCGCGGTCACCATCGGCGGCGTCGCGTTCGTGCCGGTGCGGGACTAGCCCAGTTCGGCGGCGACAGCCAGGACGAGGTCTCGTTCCGCGTCGTCCAGCGACGACATCATCGAGTCCGGGACGTCGTCGGCGAACCGCAGACGCTCCACGTCGGGAGCCGGCGCGGCCTCGGGCATCCAGATCGCATGGAGGATGAACGGGAGTCTCTGCCGCAAGGTTCCGCGCGCCGTCGCCACCGGGCCGCGGGACACATCCGCCGCGTCGAAGCACTCGAGGCGGAACCCGTCGTCGTTCAGCACCGGCACCACGACATGGCCGTCCCCGCCACCGGGCACGCCGCCGGGCCGCGGCACGAAGATCGGTGATGACGGCAGGTCGCCGAGCGAGGGGAAGACATGTTCGGACCGCATCCCGAGTCCGTCGCGCGAGAGCGTGACGAGCCGTGCCCCCTGTTCCTCGCCCGCCACCTCGCGCTCGTCGATGCGGTCGCGGTACGCGTGCAGGACGCGGCGCGCGAGAAGCTCCGGATGTCGTCCCTGGTAGACGACGTGATGGTGCGTGGGCGACGTGCGCCCCTCGCGTGACCAGTCCATCGCGGAGAGCTGGAGGTTCCATGTGCGTCCGTCGTTGAAGCGCGCGACAGTGCGCCCCTCGCCTTCGCCGGGCCTGAACACGATCTCCGACACCGTCTGCGAGCACATCGCCGTCTGGTAGAAGCCGAGGTACGCCGGGTTCACCGGGTTCCCGTGCGCATCCACGTCACCCGGGAGCAGGCGGTAGCCGAGGTCCGTCAGGTCGAGGTGCTCGAACAACACGCGCACCCCGTCGGAGTCGTCCCAGTTCGCGTAGTAATGGCCGGTGGTGGGCCCGAAGACGGCTCGCTCGCACGGCAGCGGCGTTCCGGGCGGGGTCGACTCGACCGCGTCCTTGCGCACGAAGTACACGGGCACGCGTTCGTCCACCGTGAGGGTGCGCTCGCCGCCCATGATCTCGTTCATGTCGGCCTTGAAGTTGCCCGAGTCCGCCATCACCAGCCAGTTGCGGGTCTGCGCGATCGTGTGCATCGATCCCACGACGATCGCGCCGTCCACCGGCCACGTGCGGACCTCCTTCCCGCTCCCGTCGTAGCGGACAACATGGGGCTGCATCCCGGCCGCCGTCAGCACGAGCTTCACGGTCCACATGCAGTCGCGTTCGTCGTCGATCACCGGGTGGGCGGTGGAGAACACCTGCGGCAGCGGTTTCTTCGCCCCGAACGAGTCGCCGCCCCAGCTGGCCGCACTGCCGACTTCCCCGAGGAAACCGAGCGAGAGCGGGTCCACCTCGACCGGCCGCCCCACGTCCCACGTGGCGAAGAGGCGACCGTTCCACGACAGCGGCGCCGTGTTCGCCATGTTCGCGTGACCGAACGGCGAGACGAGCCCGAGGAGACCGCCGGAGAACTTCTCGCCCGCGCGCGCGTGCAGCCGCTGCGTGTCCGCACCATCGACACGCCGGTGCAGCGGCAGGTGCCCCGGGGCGGCACCGTGCGTGCCGGGTGTCATCGAGATGCGCAGCATCGCACCGAACCCGAAGAGCTGGTATGAGAGCCTGTCGTCCACCACCGGTGCGCTGATGAACATCTCGCCGGAGATGCCGGCGGGCCATTCGCCCGACACGACCTGCAGGTCCATGTCGGCGAGCGGGGCGGTGAAGATCGACTCGGGAAGCGGCGTTCTGCAGGGTGACCTCCATGTTGGCCCTGTTGTGCGAGGCACGGTCGGCCACGCCGCTCGCCACCTTGCCCAGCCACTTGGCGAGACCGTTGCGGTGGTCGATCCAGCTGTGGGTCACGCGGCACCCCGCGGCGGTCGGCTCGACCTCCCACACCCAGTCGCACCAGTTGCGCCCCAGCAGCATCAGGCCGAACGAGAACCTCCTCGGCGCGTCGTACTCGTTCACACGGACCGAGGTGGACCACTGCCGCTTGCCGTTGCTGTTGCGGCCCTTGAACTCGGCGCCGACCGCCGGCCCGGATGCACCACCCGACCACGAGCCACCCTGGTTCTCGGGGGACCACTCCCCCATGCGCGGCAGGTCGGTCACCATGGACCACACCTTCTCGACGGGGGCGGCGATGTCACGGGACACAGAAACTGGAGTCGTCATGGCGATGAGTCTCACACACCCGCGACGGGTGGCGTGCCTAGTCGCAGCAACTGTCGCGCCAGCCGCAGCCGGTGCACTTGAAATGCGCGTGCTCGGGGATCAGCCCGTGCCCGCACAGAGGACACTCGCTGAAGGTTCCGTACCTGGCCCGGCACGCGTCGAAGACCACTGCCGGCACCGCCGTGCCTGTCGTGTCCGCGGGGGTCGGCCTGGTCTCCATGGACCCATTGTGGCCTGACCGGGGCTCCGCGCCGCGGAACCCTCAGCGGAACGCGAGCCCCTCGAACTCCCCCGTGGACCGCCACTGCTCGAGGTGCTGGAAGAACGCGATGGGGCCCCCGGGGTGCCCGCTCGAGTTCAACTGCTCGCGCCGGCCCATCTCTTTCCCCTCGTTGTTGTAGTAACCGGGGGTGCAGTCCATCCCGCCGCGTATGCCGCGCGTGACGCTGGTGATGAACTCGACCCAGGCGTCCTCGGCCTCCTTCGTCGGTTCCAGCTGCGAGGCACCGAGGGAGTCCGCGTGGTTGATGATGTCCGCGATCGCCAGCCCGTTCTCCACGTAGTTCTGCGGGACGTTCGCGATCTGGTTCGCCGCCTGCGAGAACCCGAGGATGAAGAGGTTCGGGAACCCGTGCACGTTCATCCCGTGGAGGCTGCGCATGCCGTCGGCCCAGCAGTCGGACAGGCGTTGCCCGCCGCGGCCGGTCACGTCGTAGCCGCTGCGTCGCGTGTACGCCGTGCCCACCTCGAAACCCGACGCGATCACGAGGCAGTCGACGGGGTGGTGCACGCCGCCCACCCACACGCCGGTCTCATCGATGCGCTCCACGCCCTTGCCGTCGGTGTCCACGAGGTGCGTGTTCGGGTTGTTGAACGACTGCAGGTACTCGTCGTGGAAACACGGACGCTTGCACAGCTGCCTGTACCAGGGCTTCAGCGCGGCGGCGGCGGCCGGGTCGACCACGATGGAGTCGACTCGGTCGCGGATCTCGCTCATCTTCTCGTCATCGGAGTCCTCGTACGCCTTCAGCAGCGTCTCCGGGCCCATCTCGCCGCCGGCCTTGATGATGTCGATCATGCGGTCGCGGATGCGCAACGAGATGTCCGTCCACCCGTCCATGACGAGGTCCTCGTCGGCGAACCCCATGGTCTGCAGTGTGGTGAAGTTCATCATCCACTTGCGCTGCCAGCCCGGCTCGAGACGGGCGAACCACTCGGGGTCGATCGGGTGGTTGTTGCGCTCGTCGATCGCCGACGGCGTGCGCTGGAAGACGAACAGCTCCTTCGCTGCGCGGGACAGGTGCGGGATGCACTGCACCGCCGTGGCGCCGGTGCCGATGATGCCGACTCGCTTGTCGGCCAGCCCGGTCATCAGCCCGCCGGTCGGGTCTCCCCCGGTGTACGCCCAGTCCCACCGGCTGGTGTGGAACGCATGGCCGCGGAACGACTGGAGGCCCGGGATGCCCGGCAGTTTCGGCCTGTGCAGCGGGCCGGTGCCCATGCACACGTACCTCGCGCGCAGGACATCGCCGCGGTCGGTGCGCACCACGTACCTGGACGACGTCTCGTCCCAGTCGATCGAAACGATCCCCGTGGAGAGCAGCGCCTTGTCGTACAGACCGAACGTGGTGGCGATGCGCCTGGCGTGCGCGTGTATCTCCGGTGCCGGCACGTACTTGGCGGAGGGAACGGTGCCCACTTCCTCCATCAGCGGCAGATAGATCATGGCGGCGGTGTCGCACATGGCGCCGGGGTAGCGGTTCCAGTACCACACCCCGCCAACGTCGCCGGCCTTGTCGATCAGCCGCACGTCCTCGATGCCGGCCTGCTTCAGCCGCGCGCCCGTGACGAGACCTGCGAACCCCGCACCGACCACGAGCACGTGCACGTCGGTGTCGAGCGACTCCCTGGGTTGCACCTGAACGTACGTGTCGTCCAGCAGGTTGGCGAACCGCCCGGAGGGCTCCTGGTACTGCTCGTTGCCGTCGGGGCGCAGGCGCTTGTCGCGTTCCGCCGCGTACCGCTCGCGAATCGCGCGGCGGTCCTGCTCGGTCAGTGTCCTCGTCACGTCGCCGAAACTAGGAGAACAGACGGCGGACCGGCGACTCGGGGTCGTGGAGAACCTCGGTGGTGTGGTCGATGCGCAGCGTCGCGCGCTTCGTCCCGTCGTACGCGGGCCACGAGGCGGCGCCGCCCTTCGCGAACGCAGACACCTCGCCCGCGAACCTGGCGGCGATGACGTCGCGACCCTCCCCCTCGCCCAGCAGGAACTCAGCTCCCGGGCCCGTCGCATTGTCGAACACGAACGGGATGTCGAGCGCGTGGCACGAGCCCAGCACGCCGCCGAACGCGGTGGACGCGAAGGTGAACCAGTACTTCCATGTGGGGTTGCCCAGTGCGGCACGTCTCTCGGCGAGCTCGATGGCCGGCGCGCGGAACGCGTGCTCGGTCTGCACCGCGGCGATGAGCTGGGCATGGTTGGCCTCGGGGCGGTGCGATTCGATGACCGCGCGCGCCTCGTCGGCACGGTCGCCGAAGTTCGTCTCGAGGAACTGCTTCCAGCGCTCCTCGTCGCACCCGGCCATGGACGGGTCGAAGGTGGTGAACAATCTGCTCTCGTCGCGGGTGGTCCCCATGAGGAGCGGAACCGGGCTTGCCGCCACCGCGGAGAGGATGTCGTGCGGCAGTGCGTCGCCGCCGCCCGCGGGCGAGAACATGTCGTAGTTGGTGCTGCGCATGGCGAGCACCTTGCCCTGTGCCTCGAGAACCTGCTCCACCGACAGTGCGCGGGCTCTGTCGAGGCCGTCGACACCGGCGGCCTCGAAGAACTTCTGCGCCCAGTCGTTCGCGGTGTCGAGCGAGCGCAGCTGGCGGATCGACGGGCTCTGGGCAACGACGCGGTGGAACAGACCCGCGGCCTGCGGCGACGCCATCAACGAGAGAACGGCCGAGCCACCGGCCGACTCACCGAAGATGGTGACGTTGCCGGCGTCGCCGCCGAACGCTCCGATGTTGTCGCGCACCCACTCGAGCCCGCAAATCTGGTCGAGCGTGCCCCAGTTGCCGGCACCCAGGTACCCGAGGGCACCGAGGCGGTAGTTCACGGTGACGACCACGTGCCCGCGCGCAGCCAGGTTGCTGGCCTCGTAGAACGGGCTGGAGCCCGACCCGTTCACGTACGCGCCGCCGTGGATCCAGTGCAGCACGGGCAGTGCCGAGCCGGGACCCGCGTCGGCGGGGGCGAACACGTTCAGGCTGAGGCAGTCCTCGCTGATGTCGAGTGCCGTCTGGCCGAACATCTGCTCGAGCATCCCGGGTGTCTGCGGGGCGATCGGACCGGGCCTGCCGCTGTCGGCCGGAACGCCGGTGAACGGCACACGGACCGGAGGCTCGAAGCGGGCGGCGGTGGCGAACCTGATTCCGAACCAACGGTTCACGGCGGGGGCGGTGTCTGTGCTCATGGGCGAACTCTATTCGCCCGCGGTACGTGCGTCCTCAGGCGGTGCGGGACAGCCTCATGCGGAACACACCGTGGTAGTCCCACATCAGGTCGGCGCCGTCCAGCCAGCGCCGCACCTCCACCCCGGGCATGCCCTGCGGCCGCAGGACCAGGACACCGCCCTCGAAGGACGCAGCAACGACGATCGGGGTCGTGAGGTCCATCTCCATCACGTCGTGGCACCCGTTCTCGAACGTGCCGTCGACCGCGGGGAAGTCGTGGATGATGTGGCCGGCAGTGATGGTGACGCGCCTGCCGGCCTGCTCGATCCGCTCCACGTGGTTCCACAGGGGCAGGCCCTCGGGCGCGGGCCCGCCGTTCATCGTGACCTCGGCGGCCTTCCAGGTTCCGCGCAGGTCCGGGACGCCGTCGGCGAGCGGGTCGGTGCACGCGGACAGGAACGGACCCGGCATCTCGCCGTGCCAGCCCCCTTCCGGGGTGTGGACCCTGGGCAGTTCCGTGGATGTCGTCATTCCCGCACCATACGCCGAGCCGCCGGACCACCCGTGAATGCGGTCGATTTCCCGTGTGTCGGGTCAGCGCGGCAGGGCCACGATCGCCTCGTGCTCGAGGCTCGCCACCACCGTGCCGTCGACCTCGATGTGGATGTC
>RFZO01000201.1 GCA_009920715.1 Actinomycetota bacterium
ACGACGCCCGGGTCGAGGAGGTACCGCACCCCGGTCGCAGAGGACGCACCGAGGACCTGCGGACCGATGTAGCCGCGCACGAGACCGGGGTGGGCGGCGAAGCCCGCCTCGTCGAGCGGCTCGACTTCTGCCGGTGACACCTGGGCCTCCACCCGCTTCAGGTCGACCTCGCGGTCGCCGGGCACGCCGATGACGACGGTCTCGCGGGTGCCGTCGGGCTGGCGCAGTGACAGCACCACGTTCTTCAGCGTGTCCCCGGCCTCCCACGGACGGTCGTTGCGCGGGTGGTGCGCGTTCAGGAACTCGACCAACGAGGTGATCGTGGCGCAACCCGGCGTGGGCGCCGTGACGGGGGCCGGATGACCGGACGTGTCCGGGGCGAGGGCGCCGGTGGTGACGGCCTCGGTGTTGGCCGCGTAGTCGCACGAGGTGCAACGCACGAAGGTGTCCTCTCCGACCTCGATGGGGGCGAGGAACTCCTCGCTCATGGAGCCGCCCATGGCACCGCTCATGGCCTTCACGATGACGAAGGGAAGGTGCAGGCGCGCGAAGATCCGTTCGTACGCGGCCCTGTGGTCGTCGTAGCTGCGCTGCAGACCGGCCTCGTCCATGTCGAACGAGTAACTGTCCTTCATCAGGAACTCGCGGCCGCGCAGGAGCCCGGCCCTCGGCCTCGCCTCGTCGCGGTATTTGGTCTGTATCTGGTACAGCGAGACGGGGAGGTCCTTGTAGCTCGAGTACAGGTCCTTCACGAGGAGCGTGAACATCTCCTCGTGGGTGGGCCCGAGGAGGTAGTCGGCGCCCTTGCGGTCGACGAGGCGGAACAGGTTGTCCCCGTACTCGGTCCAGCGACCGGTCTGGTCGTAGATGTCGCGGGGGAGGAGGGCCGGGAAGTGGACCTCCTGTGCACCGATCGCGTCCATCTCCTCGCGCACGATCGCCTCCACCTTCCGCAGGACCCTCCAGCCGAGGGGCAGCCAGGTGTACCCGCCCGGTGCGGCCCGGCGGATGTACCCGGCCCTCACGAGCAGGCGGTGGCTGGGAACCTCAGCATCGGACGGGTCCTCGCGAAGCGTGCGGACGAAGAGCTGGCTGAGACGGAGCATGCGGAACAAAACCCTACTGCCGGCTGGTACAGTGTCTGCCGTCCTTTGAAGTTCGATGAACGTGAAGGCACGGGCCCCGGGTCCGTGCCTTTTGTTCTGTTAGGGACCGGTGCACGCCGGTCAGAGAGAGGTGGTGAGCCACATGTCCAACGTGATTGACAGGGTCACCGGGATGGTGACGCCCATCCTCTCCGACCTCGGGCTCGAGCTCTACGACCTCGACTTCGCCGGTGGTGTCCTGAAGGTCACCATCGACACCCCGCCCGGCGGGCCGTCCGGGGTGGACATCGACCAGATCGCCCTCGTCACCCGCCTGCTCGGCCGCGAGCTCGACCACGACGAGAACGCCGTGCCCGGCCGGTTCACGCTGGAGGTCTCCAGTCCGGGTCTCGAGCGCACGCTGCGCACGCCGGCCCATTTCGCCCGGGAGACCGGCAAGGAAGTGAACGTCCGCCTGCGCGAGCAGCTCGACGGGAGGCGCCGCGTGAACGGCG
Organism: Actinomycetota bacterium; assembly: GCA_009920715.1. Taxonomy (GTDB): domain Bacteria; phylum Actinomycetota; class Acidimicrobiia; order Acidimicrobiales; family Ilumatobacteraceae; genus UBA2093. The sequence continues at coordinate 1,601 of RFZO01000201.1, forward strand.
TGCTCGTGGGTGCCACCGGCTCCGCGGCGGTCGTGCGCACCGAGGACGGCACCGAGGTGGAGATCCCCCTCGCCATCATCGACAAGGCCCGCACGGTGTTCGTGTGGGAGGCCAACCCGAAGCCGAACTCACCCGAGGCTCGCGCCAAGGGCAAGAAGAAGACCGCACACGACGACCAACAGCCACAGACACAGGAGGCAAACGCGCAATGAGCAACATGGACATGTCCGAAGCAGTACGCATGCTCGCCGACCACCACGGCATCTCCGTCGACTCGCTCCTCCAGGTGCTCGTCGAGGCTCTCGCCACCGCGTACAAGAAGCGCCCCGGCGCCGCCGACGAGGTCATCGTTGAGGTCAACCCCGAGAACCTCGACATGAAGTTCACGGCCTACGACGTCGACGACGAGGGCAACTGGGTGAACGAGCGTGACGACACGCCGAGCAAGGCCGACCTCGGCCGCATCGCCGCGGCGACGTTCAAGCAGGTCATGAGCCAGCGCATCCGCGAGGTGGAGCGTGACCGCAAGTTCGAGGAGTACGCCAACCGCGAGGGCGACCTCGTCACCGGCATCATCCAGCAGTCCGACGGCAGGTATGCGCTGCTCGACCTGGGCAAGGTCGAGGCGCTCCTGCCCCAGGCGGAGCAGGTGCCCTACGAGCGTCCCGAGTCGGGTGCACGGCTGAAGGCCTACATCGTCGAGGTCCGCAAGACCGCGAAGGGCCCGCAGATCGTGGTCAGCCGCACGCACCCTGGCCTCATCAAGCGCCTGTTCGAGCTGGAGGTCCCCGAGATCGCCGACGGCATCGTGGAGATCAAGTCGTGCGCGCGCGAGCCCGGGCACCGCACCAAGATCGCCGTGGCGTCGAACGACCACAACGTCGACCCTGTCGGTGCGTGCGTCGGCGCGCGCGGCGGCCGCGTGCGCATGGTGGTCAACGAGCTGCGCGGCGAGAAGATCGACATCGTCAGCTACTCCGAGGACCTGCACGAGTTCGTGGCGAAGGCGCTGTCCCCGGCGAAGGTCACCGAGGTCCGCCTCAGCGAGGACCAGACGCAGGCCGACGTCATCGTGCCCGACTTCCAGCTGTCCCTTGCCATCGGCAAGGAGGGCCAGAACGCCCGCCTCGCCGCCCGCCTCACCGGTGTGCGCATCGACATCAAGAGCGAGACGCAGGCCGCCGAGGAGGCCGCCGGCATCGTGCGGCCGTCCGCCGGCGACACCGGCTACGCCGCCGGCGAATGGCGCACCAATGACGAGACAGGCGAGATGCAGTTCCATGCCGCCGACGGCTCCGTCGTGAGCGAGCAGGAGTGGGCCGGCGGCGCACCCGAACAGAACAGCACGGAGGCCTGAACCTTGGCAAGCAAGAAAGTCAAGATCAAGGACCTCGCGGAGGAGTTCGGCGCGTCACCCGACGCGATGTTCTCGCTCGTCGTCACGCTCGGCATCGACGCCAAGTCGAAGGCGGTGAGCATCGAGGAGGCCCAGGCCGACCGCGTGCGCCGTCACGTCAGCAAGAACGGCGTGCCGGAACCGAAGGTCGATCCGGACAAGCCGGCGAAGAAGGCCCCGGCGAAGAAGGCAGCCGCCAAGCCGAAGACCGATGACGGCACCGAGGCGCCGGAGAAGAAGCCTGCGGCGAAGAAGAAGGCGCCCGCCAAGAAGGCAGCCGCGAAGCCGAAGGCTGACGACACACCGGCAGTCGAGGACACCGCACCCGCTCCGGTGGTCGAGACGCCGGCACCCGAGCCGGTCGCGGCGCCGGAGGCGCCCGCACCCGCCGCGTCAACTGATGACAATCCCCCCGCACCGTCACCCGGCGGTGGCCGCGTCATCTCGAGCGGACCGAAGGGCGCCAACACCGGCGCGATCCCGCGACCACCGGTTCCGCCCGCACCCCCGGCCGGAAGGCCGGCCGTGCCGCCCGCACCCCCGGCAGGGGGCCGCCCCTTGCCCCCCGGCATGCCGCCGAACAGGCCGCTCTCGCCGTCCGGTCGTCCGATCCCGCCGCCGCCGGCGGG
>RFZO01000202.1 GCA_009920715.1 Actinomycetota bacterium
TGGACCTCGTTCGACTTGCATGTGTTAAGCACGCCGCCAGCGTTCGTCCTGAGCCAGGATCAAACTCTCCATCAAGAACTTGGCCGATTGCTCGACCGACGTTCTGGAAAGTCCGGGATGGCCGGGGGGAATAACCCCGAGCCATCCGTTTCTGACTTAATTGTTTTTGTGTGGGCCGGATGGGAATCCGGCCCGAATTGACAAGCGATGTCGACAGCGAACTGCCTCATCGCCCGCACTGGCGTTCAGTCTTCTCTTCTGTTTTCAAGGAGCTTCTGCTCTGGCATGTGCCTCGCGGCAGTGATGCCACCCTCCGAATGCGTGTGACCGCTTCAGGGGGCGAGTGGCAATGCTAACGACCGCGAAACCCCCTTCCAACATGGGTTTCGGGGAATTTTCGGGGGTCGGCGATGGCGTCCGACCTGTGGACAACCCCGGCCCAGGGGCGGGCGTTCAGGCCAGGTCGAAGAGGTGGTACCCCGTCTTGCCCTTGCGGACAAGGACCCACCGCTCGTGGAGAAACCCATGAGCGGCAAGGGTTTCGTCGGCGGCGAGCGCACGACCGTTTACCCGGATCCCTCCCTGGGACACGGCCCGGCGGGCCTCGGAGGTGGAGGCCACCACCTGTGCACGGGCGAGCAATCCGAATGTGTCCTGCAGGTCCTCACGCGTCACTTTGGTGGAGGGCACCTCAGCCGCAACCGCGAGGAGTGCCTCCACTGACGCCGCGGTCGGGTCGCCGCCGAAGAGGATGTCCGCCGCCGACTCGGCATCACGGGCCGCACCGGCTCCGTGGACGAGTGTCGTCATCTCGTTCGCGAGGAACTTCTGCGCCGCGCGCCGGCCGGGATCGGCACGGTGGGATTCGACGACGGCCGCACACTCGTCGAGCGACGCAAGAGAGAAACGCGGGAGGTACGTGGCCACGTCGTCGTCGGCCATCTGCACCCAGAACTGGCGGAATTGGTACGGCGACGTGCGCACGGGGTCCAGCCACACCGCGCCGTCGGCTGTCTTGCCGAACTTCGATCCGTCGCTCTTGGTGACGAGCGGCCACGTGATGCCGTGCGCGGAACGCGACAGTGTGCGACGGATGAGGTCGATGCCGGCGGTGATGTTGCCCCACTGGTCGCTCCCGCCCATCTGCAGTTCGACATCATGCGTCTCGCAGAGGTGCCTGAAATCATTGGCCTGCAGGAGCATGTACGAGAACTCCGTGTACGAGAGTCCGTTCTCGGAGTTGAGCCTGTTCCGGACGGACTCCTTGGCCATCATCTGGTTGACGGTGATGTGCTTGCCGATGTCGCGCAGGAAATCGAGCGCAGTGATTCCCGCCGTCCAGTCGGCGTTGTTCACCAGCACCGCGCCGCTCTCCCCGGCGCCGAAGTCGAGAAGGTTCGAGAGCTGCACCTTGATGCGGTCGACGTTGTGCTGCAGCGTCTCGCGGTCGAGAAGGTTGCGCTCGTCGCTGCGGCCGGAAGGGTCACCCACCATGCCGGTGGCACCGCCCGCCAGCGGGAACGGACGGTGACCTGCCAACTGGAAACGGCGCAGTGAGATCTGCCCCATCAGGTGACCGACGTGCAGTGAGTCGGCGGTGGGATCGAACCCCACGTAGACCCCGATCGGCCTCTCGTCGAGGCGCGCGGAGAGCACCGCCGCATCGGTGGAGTCGTGGACGAGACCGCGCCGCACGAACTCGTCGAAGAGGCCTTTCGTCGTCACACCCCAATGTTGCCACCCGGGGGACCCCCGACCGTTGCCTATTGTGGGTGCATCTCACTTCTCCCGGGTTCCCCTGGCCTGTTCGACGGCGACGAGACGCTGCGCTCGTTGCGCGCCCAGTCGGATGCGTGCGCCGCGCTCGGTTCACCCATGTATGCCCGGCTGTTCGCGGAGCTCGCCGATGACTACGCGTGGGGAGGCCGCACATACGCGCTTCTTGCGGGGCGCAGCGACAGACCGATCCACGATGCGCTCCCGCTGCGGCTGGCAGGGGCGATCCACAGGGTGGTCCTTCGCGGGGATGACCCCCGGCTTGCCGCCCACTACCCCACTGCCGGTGGCTCACCCGGTGACGACTTCCCCGCCGACTTCATCGGGTACATGCGGGAGCATCTCGCCGAGGTCGAGGACGGACTGGCATCCCAGGTTCAGACGAACGAGGTGGGCCGGAGCGTGGTTCCCCTCGCGGTCTCTCACTGGATGACATCCCACGGGATCACCGAGTACGAGCATCTCGAGATCGGGGCGAGCGCTGGCCTGAACCTCAACTTCGACCGCTACTACGCGGACGTGAGGACGCTGCGCATGGGCGACCCCGGGTCACCACTCCGTTTCGGCGGCGACTGGTTCGACGGCATGCCGTCCGTGCCCCGCACCGCCGCGCGCGTGGTGCGCAGGCGCGGCGTGGACACGAGCCCGATCGATGTCTCCGACCCGGCCCAGCGGCTGCGCCTTCTCTCCTTCGTGTGGCCGGACCAGAGACAAAGGTTCGAACGGATCGGCACGGCACTCGACATTGCCGCGGTGCACGTGCCGCAGGTCGACACAGGATCAGCAGACGACTGGGTGGCGGCACGCCTCGCGGGCCACCGTGACAGCGCCACGGTTGTCTTCCATTCCATCGTCTGGCAGTACCTCGGCAGGCAGGTGCAGGACCGGCTTCGCCGCACGCTCGAGGAGGCGGGCACGGCAACCACGGGTTCGCCGCCGCTCCTGTGGGTGAGAATGGAGCCCGCGGGCGCCGTGGCCGACGTGCGCGTGACGATGTGGGCGCGGGGAGAACGGTCCGAGCACCGGCTCGCCGAGATCGGGTACCACGGCCAGCAGATGCGCTGGCTGGCCTAGAACTCCCGTTCCAGGGCCGACCGCACGAACGGCGGCACAGGAACCGGCTTCGGCGCACCGGGAGTGGTGCTGACGTAGGTGATGGTGCAGTCGAACACCGGCTCACCTCCCACTGTCATGGCGACGACCACGTCGAACGACGTGTTGCCCCACCGCGACACCGAACATGCCGCGTCGATGACGTCACCGTACGCCGCGCCGCGGTGCCAAGTGCCGGTCGCCGTCTTCAGCATGAAGTCGAAGCCCGACTCCGCCAGGTTCACCGAGCCTGCCTGTTCGCCCCGCTCCGCCGCGATCGCATGACGCATCCACTGGGTCACCGCGTCATCGGCATACATCCAGTAGTTCGCGTTGAAGACGACGTCCTGCATGTCGCACTCGTTGTAACGGACCCGTATCCGCTCCACGTAGCTCACAAGAACCTCCCCTTCAGTCTCCCGATCTCGGTCTCGAGCCTCTGCCTCTGGACAGCTGCCACCGACGGCCCAGCACCGCCCGGCGAGCGACGCCTCCCCACCGCGACACCTTCGTCGAAGAGGAGTGCGGCATCCGGACCGAGCTGCGGGTGCCGCGCGACAACATCACGCATCGGCACCCCGGAACCGACAGATTCGCGGACGACGGCGCCGACCACCGCATGGGCCTCGCGGAACGGCATCCCGCGCTCCACCAGCCATTCGGCCACGTCGGTTGCAACCAGACTCTCGGCCGCGGCCGCGGACGACATGACGTCGGCGCGGAAGGTCGCC
>RFZO01000203.1 GCA_009920715.1 Actinomycetota bacterium
CGCCGACCGATTCAATCCCGACAGCAGAGCCGACAGGGACCTCAGGTTCGCCTGGATGTTCCTGGGCGGAACCTTCGTTGCGCTCGTCCTGAACGGCATCTGGTCCCTGTACATGGGCACCTCATCGTTCGGGGGCGACGAGGACGAACTGGTTCGCGGCTGGGAAGGTGTCCTCAGGAACCTGCCGGCGTACCTGCTGCTGGTCGGTGTTGCGGCCACCGGGGTGTGGTTCGCCACCCAGGCCGGCATTCACGGCGCGAGCAGTTCGCGGAGGGCCCTCGTCGCCACATCGTTGGTTCTGCTGTTCGCGCTCAATTCGGTAACCCGCGATGCCGCCGAGGTGGTCATGACCACACGGGCCGCGACGGTGGCGTGGCTCCTGTTCGCTCTTGACGCCGCGCTCGTCGGGTCAGTCTTCCTGCTCGCCCTCGGACGGACACGAACCAACTCGATTCGTTGACCTCAACGATGCCACGCCCCTGGACCACGGACTCGGGTCTTGATGTGCTCTTGGTGTCTCCCGAAACCGGAAGAGGCATTGTCGAGACCCATTGGGATTAGTTCGACCCCGTCTACCCGTTGGACCGGAACCAGTCGACGGTCTCCCCCAGCGACACCTCCAGCGGTGTCGCATGGTCGCCGAAGACTGCGGCGTAGGCGGAGTGGTCGACCACGAAATCCTCCTCGAATTCGTACAGCATCTCCGGCAGCTCACGTGCCGCGGGGATGAACAGCCCGCCGATGCGCATCTTCGCCCTCGTGAGCTTCGTCGACTTCGGCTCGACACCGATGATGCCCGCCGCGATCTCGAGGAACCGGCGGTTGGTCACAGCGGGAGCGTTCGGGACGTGCCATGCCCGGCCGAGCGAGCGCTCGTCAAGAGCGAGGCGAACCAGTGCCTCGCCGAAGTCCCGCACGTAGGTGTACGTGTGGAGGGCGTCGGGATTGCCCATCACCTCGGCCTTCTTCCCGGCGAGGAGCGGCGGGAAGTACCGGTCACCCACCGCAGAATCCGCCGCATGCGGACCGAAGAAGTCCGAGGCACGGCCTGCGGTCACTCTCAGTCGACCGGCATCCGCTTCCGACTGGAGCGCCCGCCACATGTCGGCACGCACTCGCCCTTTCCGCCCCCTCGAGACCAACGGCAGTGACTCCGTCATCGGACCCGTGACGGGTCCGTATCCGTAGAGGTTCTCGACGACCACCAACGTGGAGTCGGCCTTCTGCACGGCACGAACGATGCTCTGCTGCAGCGGAGGAAACTCCTGCGGGTACCGGTGGTACGCCGGCGACGAAGCCTGGTAGACGACGTCGGCCCCGGTGATTGCCGCCGCAAGACGGTCAGCATCGAGTGCGTCAACTGATGCGGACCTCGCACCGGGGACCTGCGTTCCTGAACGGCTGAGCACCTCGGCGTCGATGCCCCTCGACGAGAGTGCGTGCACGACGGCCCGGCCGACCGGACCCGCACCGATGATCACATGTCTGCCCATTCTGTCCCCCAAGTCACCCGGCTCACGATGACTGTGAGCACTGCTCACAATACGAGTGTCCTTCACCTGAGGTCAAGAGCACTGCTCACATTTCTTCGACCCGCACCTAGAATCGCCCCGTGACGGGCAAGAGAGCGGCCGTGAGGGCGGACACAACCGCGGCGATCATCCGTCTGGCGCGCAGACAGGTGGAAACCCGGGGCGCCGCGAACCTCTCGCTCCGCGAGATCGCACGGGATCTCGACATGGCCAGCTCGGCCATCTACCGGTACTTCGAGAGCCGCGATCAACTGCTGACGGTGCTCATCATCGACGCGTACGACAGGATCGGCGAGGCCATCGAGACTGCGGACGCAAAGCGCGATCGTGACGACCTCATCGGCAGGTGGACCGCGATCGCCCTGGCCCTCCGCTCCTGGGCCCTCACCAACAGGGCGGATTACGGGCTCGTTTTCGGCACGCCAGTGCCCGGGTACGAGGCTCCCGACGACACAATCGCCCCCGCCCTGAGGTACACGAACGTGGTGGTGCGCCTTCTGGCGGATGCATCATCGTCGGGCTGCACTCCGTCCATCGAGTCACCCAGGACCAGAAAGATTGCCGGCGAGTACCGTTACGTGCGCAGGGCAATCGGGGTCGACGCACCGGACGCGACCTTGCTCGCGGGCCTCTCCGCATGGGCAGCCGTCTTCGGGGCAATCAACCAGGAGCTCTTCGGCCACGTCGACACCGTCTATGCGGATCCCGGTATCCATTTCGCCGCGCTCGTCGACATGCTCGGCCGCCAGGTGATGGGGCTCACATGAGAATTCAGGCGCAGCGGTGAACCAGGAGGTCACAGTTTGACGAATCACTCCCGCCCGGGGTCCCCCAGGTCCGCGGCAATCACATGGTTGCAGATCGTCCTGTCCGCCCTGCTCGTCTACTCGCTGGTGCTCGTCGTCGCCGGCGGTGCGGCCCACTCGCTCTTCTCCTGGTTCGGATTCGGCCCGGACCGGTCCATCGACACCGAGCAGGTGCGTGAGTACCTCCGGCTTCCCTACATGGTCCTCGGGGCTGTCATGGCAGGCTGGTGCGCCCTCATGATCCAGCTGGTGCGCGGCCCGCTGCGCGATGGCTCCCGGTGGGCACACCTGATTTTGGTTCGATCACTGGCTCTCTGGTTCGTCCTCGATACCGGGATGTCCCTCGTGCTCGGGTATCCCACCCACGCCCTGTTCAACGTTCCGTTCGCGGTCGCACTCGGGGTCCCACTGTTGCGGCTTCGCGCCACAGTCGCGGCCTGAACGCAACCCGCTGAAGATGTCGCGTGAGACAGCGCGACACCGCGAACACGACGGCGTCCCGGGTGCCTGTGTGACTGGCGCCAGCCGACCCTGAACCGTTCACCTCCGGAGTCGGCGATCTCGGGGGTCGAGACGCACCCCTGGTGCTCGTTCTCGCGGCTGGTTTCCTCCGACCCTGGGGGTCAGTTGTGCCGTGACGGCAACGAGGACCTCTCTATACTCAAGGTATGGCAGTCCGTACTCAAAGTACGGCGATTATCAACTGCCCCTTGCGACAACACACAAAGCAAGTCATCCAGAACAGAGGTTGAACAATGAATCGCGCCCGGCATCACGTAGGCGGACTTGCGAGCGCCGTGTTCCTCTTGCTCATCACGGTCGCGGTGACATCCGGGACGGTGTTCGCCGACTCGAACGAGACGCCTTCAGGTTCCGCCCGTTTATCCCAGCAAGGTTCGATCACGCTGGGCGGGGACCACACCTGCGCACTGCTCAGCACCGGCTCCGTCAAGTGCTGGGGCCTCAACGATCTGGGGCAGCTCGGCGACGGCACAACCACCTCCCGTTCCCTTCCCGTCGATGTCCTCGCCTCCCTCGGCGGCAGCCCACTCACCGGAGTAACCGCCATCTCCGCCGGCACAAGCCACACGTGCGCACTGCTCAGCACCGGCTCCGTCAAGTGCTGGGGCTACAACGGCGACGGGGAATTCGGCAACGGCACGACCACCAACAGCTCCCTCCCCGTCGATGTCCTCGCCTCCCTCGG
>RFZO01000204.1 GCA_009920715.1 Actinomycetota bacterium
TTCGCGACGGCGGGAGCACCGGCCTGGTGATGGTTGATGACCCAGTCGATCGCGGCGATGACGGCCGAGTTGGTGGCACCACCACTGCACCCGAACACGCGCACCGGCACGAACGTGACGTTCTTGGCAACGCCGTACGTGGTGCCTCCGATGGTGCCGGCCACGTGCGTTCCGTGACCGTTGCAGTCGTCGGTGCCGCGTCCGTCGCTGACGGCGGTGAAACCGCCCTGCACCCGGCCGGCGAGCTCGGAGTGGGTCGCCCTGATGCCGGAGTCGATCACGTACGCAGTGACACCCGTGCCCGTGGCGCCGTAGGAGTACGTGTCGTTCAGCGGGAGAGCCCTCTGGTCGACGCGGTCGATGCCCCACGTGGCTCCGGACTGGTCGGCATCAAGCTGGACGATGGCGTCGGGTTCGATGGAGAGAACATCGGGATTCGACGCGAGTGCGTCGTACTGCTCCGGGGTGAGATCGGCCACGAAGCCGTTCAGCGCATGCGAGTACGACACCAACAGACCGTCCCCCGCGTTGCGGGCCGCGACCCGTGCGGACGACGCCGAACGGAAGGCAACGATGTAACGGCCGGGAACCGCGTCGGCGCCCTCGAGCCCGCCGGGGACGTCGAGACCCATCACCGAATCGGCGGACACGAGGGAGTCGTCGTCCAGCGAGAGGGGGGCATCAGGCTCGACAATCTTGATGCCGGGCGACGCGGCGAGCCCGGCGGCCTCGGCGGCGGTCATGGTGTCGACGTACACCGAGCCGTCGGTGCGCGTGACCACGTAGGGAACGGCCGAGGCTGAGGCCCCGGCCGGGGCCACCACGAGACCTGTCCCGGCAACAGAGAGCACAACGAGGGAGCGCGCGAGACGGGTGCGGAACATCGGTACGAGCCTACTTGTGCCGCCGATCTGCGGGCCCCGTGCAGGTCCGAGCACGAGCGGGAGAAGCGGCCATTTGGCGAAATACACCCGTAACCCACGGGTAACTCACCGGTTCAGCGCGCGAACAGTGCGACCAGCACGGGGGTGAGCACCAGTCCCGGGAGCAGCGAGCCGAGGCGGATCTTGGTGATGCGCAGCAGGTTGAGACCGATGGCGAGCACCACGAACCCGCCGGCGGCGAACAGCTCGGTGCGCATGCGGTCGTCGAGGAGGCTGTCGATGCCGGTACCGCCGAGTGTGAGCAGCCCCTGCACCACAAGCACCCCGACCGCGCTGAACATGGCGCCGATTCCGTAGGTGGCGGTGAAGATGATCGACATGAAGCCGTCGAGGGTGCCCTTGATGATGTAGAGCTGCGGTGTCTTGCCGCTGGCGTCCTCGATGGCGCCGAGGATGGTCATCGGCCCGACACAGAAGAGGAGCGTGGCCGTCACGAACCCCTCGACGAACCTGCCGTCGCTGTCGTCCTTCGCGAACCTTCGCTTCAGGCGCCCCCCCAGCGACTCGAGACGCTCCTCGATGCGGAGGAGCTCACCGACTATCGCACCGAGAACCATCCCGACGAGCGGGAAGACGAGGTTGCGGGTGTCCAGCGCGTCGCCGATGCCCAGGACGATGGTGGCGATGCCGATGACCTGCACCACGGTGGTGCGGACCGACTCCCGGATGCGGTGGCCGACGAAATAGCCGACGGAACCGCCGATGAGCACGGTCGCCGTGTTGATGAGGGTCCCGAGGCCGCGCACGGGGTGCCACGCTACTGGTGCACGCGCGCACCTATCGTCTCCGTCGTGGCTGCCCTCGCGATTTCCGCTGGTGACGCGACAGTCCTCGTCGACCCGGCGAACGGGGGTCGCGTCACGTCCCTCAACGTGCGCGGTACAGAGGTGGTCTCGGGTGCCGCCGCGGGCCTCGGCGGGTTCGAATGGGGCCTCTACCCCATGGTGCCGTTCGCGGGACGCATACGTGACGGTGTGCTGCGCCACCGCGGGTCGTCCCACCAGCTCCCGCGGAATGCCCCGCCGCACGCGATGCACGGGTACGCGCACGACGCCGAGTGGCGCATCTTCGACAAGTCGGAATCAGCCATCGTCATGCGGCTCGAGCTCGCACCGCCGTGGCCGTTCCGCGGCGTCGTGTTCCACACCGTCTCGGTGCAGCCGTGGAAGGTGCGGTTCGAGCTGTCCCTCGCCGCGCGGGACGAGATGCCGGCGCAGGTCGGCTGGCACCCGTGGTTCGCGCGGCCCTGCGAGGCCTCGTTCGAGTTCGGGGCGATGTACGAGCGCGGTGCCGACGGGATCCCCACCGGCCGCCTGGTCAAGCCGCAGGTGAAGGACATCGACGACTGCTTCGCGGACCCGCTCGCGGACCCTGCGGTGCGCTTCGGCGACGACCTGCGGGTGACGCTGCACTCGAACTGTTCCCACTGGGTCGTGTTCGATGGCCGGGAGCACGGCATCTGCATCGAGCCACAGAGCGGTCCGCCGAACGGCCCGAATGACTCCCCCCACCTCGTCGCCGCGGGGTCGGAACTGCGCCGCTGGTTCGAGATCCGCTGGTGACCCCGGCGGGGGTTCGCCTACTGTGAGAACACGGCGCGCGCACGGCGCGACCGGTGCGGGGGGTACGAGATGTCACCGAAACTTGAGCACGAATTCGTGTCGCTCCTGCCCGCCGACGACACGCATCCGTACCGCACCGGAGCGTGGCGACCGCAGAACCGCGAGTGGACGGACCTTGAGCCGCCGGTGGAGGGGGAACTGCCCTCCGACCTGAACGGCGTGTACCTGCGCAACTGCGAGAACCCGTTGGTGCCGAACCGCGAGCGGTACCACCCCTTCGACGGCGACGGCATGCTGCATTCCATGTCGTTACGCGAGGGGCACGTGGAGTACCGCAATCGGTTCGTGCGCACCGACGGGATGCTCGCAGAACAGGAAGCGGGCCGTGCGCTGTGGTCGGGACTCGCCGAATCGCCGAAGAAGGCCGAACGCGAGGACGGCTGGGGGGCGCGCACGCGCATGAAGGACGCCTCGTCAACTGACGTTGTGGTTCACCGTGGCGTCGCGCTCAGCAGCTTCTATCAGTGCGGCGATCTCTACCGACTCGACCCGGTGACGCTTGCCGACCTGGGCAAGGAGTCATGGAACGGGAAGTTCCCGGCGGCCGGCGCATCGGCGCACACGAAGGTGGACGAGGCAACCGGCGATCTGTTCTTCTTCAACTACGGAACGACCGCCCCGTTCATGCACTACGGCGTGGTCGACAAGCACGGCGAGCTCGTCACGTACGAACCGATCGACCTGCCCGGTGCGCGTCTGCCGCACGACATGTGCTTCACGCAGAAGTACGCGGTGCTGAACGACTGCCCGTTGTTCTGGGATCCTGACCTGTTGCAGAAGGGCGTGTACGCGAACCGCTTCTACGAGGACCTGCCGATGCGTCTCGGTGTGATGCCCCGCCGGGGCAGGGGATCAGAGGTCAAGTGGTTCGACTTCGACCCCACGTTCGTCCTGCATTGGATCAACGCCCATGAGGACGGCGACTGGGTGATCGTCGACGGGTACTTCCAGCAGGACCCCGCCCCCACTCTCCC
>RFZO01000205.1 GCA_009920715.1 Actinomycetota bacterium
CATCAACAGGTTCCGCTGGGTGGAGTACTCGTTCAGTGCCACGCTCATGCTCGTCCTCATCTGTGCCTACTCGGGCATCACGGACATCGCCGCGATACTCACGATGATCGGTGCGAACGTGGCCATGATCCTGTTCGGATGGCTGCAGGAGACGATGAACCCGCCGGGCCGCACCGTCACCACCATGAAGCCGTTCTGGTTCGGCACGCTCGCGGGCATCATGCCGTGGGCGGCGGTGTGGACGAACGTGATCGGGGCGGACACCGTCCCCGGCTTCGTCTTCGGCATTGTCGTCGCCGAGCAGATCTTCTTCTTCTCGTTCGGTCTCAACCAATGGCTGCAGTACAGGAAGGTCGGCAAGTGGGCCGACTATCTCCGCGGCGAGAAGACCTACCTCGTGCTCAGCCTTGCGGCGAAGTCGTTCCTCGCGTGGCAGATCTTCGGCGGTTCGCTCGCATCCTGACCGCCGCGCCATCGGCAGCGCCGTGACCGCTCGTTAGGCTCTCGCCGTGCCCGCCGCGTCCGACCTTCTCGCCTTCGTCGGCGCCACGGTCGTGCTGCTCCTCATCCCCGGCCCCGCCGTGATCTACATGCTGAACCGCACGTTCGCGGACGGTCGCGCGGTCGGACTTGCCTCCGTCGCGGGGCTCGAGGTGGGGGACACCATCCAGGCACTGCTGGCGGCGCTCGGCCTGAGTGCCGTGATCGCCACGTCAACCGAGGCGTTCGAGACGGTGAAGTGGGTGGGCGTCGTCTACCTGTTGTGGACCGGGGTCCGCACGCTCTCCACGGAACCGCCGCCGCTAGATGCCGACGTCGCCCACGTCAGCAGGAGGCGGGCGTTCCGCCAGGGCATCATCGTCAACGCCCTGAACCCGAAGACGTCGCTCTTCTTCCTGTCGATCTTCCCCCAGTTCGTCGACCCCGCCGCCGAGAACGCGACCAGCCAGTCACTGGTGCTCGCCGCCGTGTTCGTGGGACTCGCCTCGTTGTTCAACTCGTCGTACGTACTGATCGGGTCGCGGTTGAGGGACCTCCTCCTGCGGGGCCGCGGTGTCCGTGTGATGAGGAGATGGGTGTCGGGATTCCTGTTCATCGCGCTCGGTGTGCTCGCCATGACCACGGCGCGCCCGCGGACGGCCTGACATGTTCGAGACCCGTCACCTTCCCGTCAACGGGTTCGAGATGGCTCACTGGCACGAACGATGCGGGCGGCCCGGTGCGCCCGTGGTGGTGTGCGTGCACGGGTGGCCCGAGACCAAGCTGCTGTACTCGCGCGTCGTCGCGCCGTTGCTCGACGCGGGCTTCGACGTGGTGGTGCCCGACCTGCGCGGGTTCGGCGAGTCGGGCCTTGCCCCCGACGGCCTCTACGACATCGTCTCGCACGCCCGCGACATTCACGCGCTCGTTCACGACGGACTGGGTGCGCGCGAGGTCATCCTGGTGGGCGGCGACCTCGGCGGGCCGGTGGTGCAGGAGGCAGCGCTGCGGTGGCCGGGGTGGGTGAGCCGGATGGTGGTGTTCAACTCGCCGCTGCCGTACGACAAGGAGCGGATGAAGGGAATGGTCACACGTGCCGACCCGTCCACCGCGGACTACTTCATGCGCCAGGGGACTGATGCCGACGCCCTCATCGCCGAGCTCGACACGCCCGGGAAGAGGATCGCGTACGTGGAGCAGTTCTACGGACCGCGTCTGTGGGCGCACCCCGGTGCGTTCACCGCGGAGCAGGCGCGCATGCACGCCGAACCGTTCGCCGACGCGGCGAAACTGCGCGCATCGTTCGGCAACTACGAGTCCGCGTTCGACTCGGCGAAGCGCAGCGAACGGCCCCTGTTCGGGCGCAACTCCGTGACCCCCACGCTCGTCTACTTCGGCACGAGCGACCGGGTGATCTACCCCGACTTCGACCGGATGGCAGAGGTGGTCTTCGACGTCATCGACGGGCCCCACAGGCTGGACGGCGTGGGGCACTTCGTGCCGTGGGAGGCGCCCGACGTGCTGGTGGCGGGAATCACGCGGTTCTGCGCCGGGCCCGTCTAGGCGCCCGCCCCGGCACCGGGTCTAGCCTGCGGGGGACGGACACGAGAGAGGTCGGCCAATGAGTGACGTGCTGCAGGAAGCCCGCGAGTTCATCGACGCGAACTGGTCCCCGGGGGTGGACCCCGACGAGTGGCGCGAGCTGGTGGTGGATGCCGGGTGGTCGGCGCTGCGCTGGCCGAAGAAGTGGCACGGGCGCGAGCTCTCCGATGATGATGCATCCGCCGTCGAGGCTCTGTTCCTCGAGCGCGGGGTGCCGGGCCCCGGCCAGGACAAGACAAACCTGTGGGCCGGCACGATGGTCAGCTACGGCAGCGACTCGCTGAAGGACGAGTTCATGCGCAAGCTGCTTCTCGACGAGGTCGCGATGTGCCTCCTGTACAGCGAGCCCGGCGCGGGCTCGGACCTCGCGGGCATCCGCACCTCCGCGGTGCGCGACGGCGACGAATGGGTGGTGAACGGCCAGAAAGTGTGGACATCCGGCGCGAAGAACGCCGACTACGGCATGCTGATCGCGCGCACCGACTGGGACCAGCCGAAGCACCGTGGCATCTCGTTCTTCTGGTTCCCGATGCGCCAGCCCGGTGTGGAGGTGCGCCCGCTGCGCCAGGCCACCGGTGACGCACGGTTCAACGAGGTGTTCATCACCGACGCACGCGTGCACGACTCGCACCGTCTCGGTGACCTCAACGCCGGGTGGTGGGTGCTGCAGACCGCGCTCATGTACGAGCGCGTCGCCATGGGCGGCGGCAGGCGCGGCCCCGCGATGCGCAGCACGAAGGGAGCCACCGCCGCGGCGCACGGCTCCATCCCGTCGCCCGACATCTCGCTCCTCGCGCTGGCGAGGAAGACAGGCAAGGCCTCCGACCACCACTTCCGGCAGGAACTGATGAGGCTGCACTGCATGCGCATGACGAACGAGTGGAACGGCGAGCGCGCCCGCGCCGCTGCCGAGGCGGGCGGCGCGTCACCGCTCGCATCGCTCGGCAAGCTCTACATGGCCCAGATCCTCCACTACGCCGCACGCATCCAGGGTCACCTGCTCGGGATGGAGGCGTCTCTTCTCGGGGAGGATGACAGCGTGACGTTCGCGCACAACTACTCGCAGCTGAACGCCTACTTCTTCTCGATCGGCGGCGGCACCGACCAGATCCAGCGCAACATCATCGGCGAGCGCGTGCTCGGCCTGCCGAAGGAACCCGAGACCGACCGCGAGGTCGCGTTCAAGAACGTCCCCGCCAGCACCACCCGGCGCTGACACCGGGAATCGCCGGCAGCTCAACCGGTGTGCGCGCGCCCCTGGCGCCGGCCGTGCTCGGCGGCGACCCGGCGGAAACGGGGATCGAGCGAGTTCGGTCCCATCGCCGCGACCGCCTCCGTGTCCGCCTGCACGAAACGCACGCGGGCACCCGCGGCACGCAGCTGCCCCATCTCCCTCTCGACGGCCGGTGACGCACCGCCCGTGAGCGGCGCCAGCACCCACACGTCGTCGTGTCCCTC
>RFZO01000206.1 GCA_009920715.1 Actinomycetota bacterium
GACCCACAGGTGGGACACGAACCCACCTCCACGATGACCGCGTCGAGTTCACCCTGCGCCTCGTCCCGCATCCGTTCTGCATCGGCGAGGCGGCGTTCCAGGTCGGCCACGGTCGAGCGTGCCGCCGACACCTTCACGGACATGGCACCCAGGGTCGTGATGGCGGACGCGACCTTCGTCACCTGCGCGGTATCGGGCACCGACACCGCCGCACGCTCATATAGACGGACGGCGGCGCGGGCGGCGGACAGGCGATTTGAGATTTTCCGCACGTCGGCGACGGAGGCCGCCACGGTGCGAACCGCATCGGCATCGGGGACGGACACCCCACTGGGCAGGGACGACACGGTGGTGCGAGCCACCCGCAACCGGGCGGCGACCGAACGGACTGAGGCCAGTTCCTGCCCCGCCGCCGTGGTGGCATCGGCGGATGGCACCGACACATCGACCGTCAGCCCGGCGATGGTGTCCCGGTGCCGGCGCACCGAGGACGCCAGTAGACGCACGGCGACGAGGTCGGACGATGCTGTGATGACGTGGGATGCGTCTGGGACGGACACCGAGACCACCCCGGACAACGACCTGACCCTATCGGAGGATGCACGCATCCGGTCGCGGACGCCCGTCACATCGGCCAACACCCCCTCGGCGGCGGCGGCTTCGTTCAGGACGCGTTCGGCCTCGACCACCACATCGGTGGCGGCGTCCAACCCGTCGAAGCGGGCGACATCCGCCTTGGCATCGTCGCGGTCCTTGCGGCGCAGCTTCAAATCGGCGTTTGCGGAACGCTTGTCCGAGTCGGCATACCGCAGGGCCTCGGTCAGGCGACTGACACGGTCGACATCCGACACGACCTCCGCGATGGCGGAGCCAGGCATGTCCAGGAGGAACACCTGGCCCGTGAACTGCGGGGCGATCTGCGGCCACACCTCGCCCGATCCCGCCTGCACGGGGGCGATGCCGATGTTGGTGACCTCATCGGGGACGGCGCGGCCGGGGTTGATGGTCTTGCCACCCACGACGTAGGTGGGCTTGACCTTCGGACCCTTCGACCAGGTCACATCGGCGTCGCCGAAGTCGAGGTGGACGGCGAAGGCGTCCGTGCCGTGACGCACGAACGCATCCCCGCCGCTGTTCTCGAACACGCCGCGCACCGCACGCATCACCGCCGTCTTGCCGGAGTTGTTCTGCCCGGTGACGACGGTGAAGCCGGAGACCTCGATCTCGGCATCCTCAATGGACTGGAAGTTGCGGACGCGGATGTTGACGGCCACGGGACACCCCTACGGAACGCAATACCCGAAGGGGTGTCTATTCGTCCCCTTCGGGTGTTTCGCTGAGGCCGCCAAGCAGGCTTTCGATGGCGACATCGTCGTACTCCTCGGGTTCCACATTGTCGTCCTCGACCGCTTCCTTCGTGGCGGCGAGAAGGGGGCGGACCTTGCCCGCCAAATCGGCGAACAATTCGTTGTCGGTGCGGAACTTGCGAACCAACGGGTCCAACCCCTGGAACTTGAGGTTGTCACCGTACATGAACCACCCGCCCGACTTCTTCACGATGCCGTGCGATACCGCAATTTCGACGATGCTGCGGAGGTCGTCGATGCCCTGGCCCCACGTGATGTAGAAGTTCTCCTTGCGACCCTGGGACCGGGACACCTTCGACTTCTCGATCTTCGCCTCGAACTTGCCGCCGGTGATGCGTTCCTCGACCTTGTGGGTGAGGTTGTTCATCGCCTTGACCTTCTCCTGCTCGACGCGGCGGAGGGACAGTCGGAGGTCGGCGTAGTATTTCCACGCGTTGCCGCCCTGGGCCTCGACCTGCGGGCCGTAACTCATGCCGCCAATCTTTGCGCGGGTCTGGGAGATGCCCATGAGCGCGGTGTTGTGCTTGATGAGGTCGATGCGGATGGCGGGGAGGAACCCCGACCACATGCGGGCCGCGAAGCCGACCTGGACCGGGTCGTCCATGTCCTTGATGGACCGCTCGACGACGGCAGACGGGACCGCCGCACCGACCGAGTCGATGATGATGAGGTCCACGCCGGCGAGGGTGTAGATCTTGATGAGCTTCAGACCGTCCTCGAGGCTCGTGGGCTGGACGAGCTGGAACCGGGACGGGTCGTCGATGGGCACGCCCAGGGTCGCCGCGTAGTCGGGGACGATAGCGTTCTCGAAGTCGACGTACAGGCACGTGCCACCGTTGCGGCACACGGCGGCTGCGGCGGTCTGGGCGAGGGTGGACTTGCCCGACGACTCCGCACCCCACACCTGGGTGACCTTCCCGCGGGGGAGGCCGGGGCACGGCGCGACGCCGTTGACATTGGGTTCACCCCCGATGAGGTAGTCGATGACGAACGAACCCGTGGGGGCGTGCGGCAGGGAGGTCTTGTAGCTGTCCGGGGACAGGTTGACGAGGAAGCTCTCAGTCTTCAGGACCTTCTTCGCCGCATCCAGGGCGGCCATCATCAGTCCGCCGCCCCCCTTCTTCTTCGTTGTCGCCGCCGCCATTGAAACCTCCGTTGTCCTGTGAACCGTTGTTTGACCACCGGAAGAACCGCTCGTCCTCCCGGTACATGACACCACTACGCACTTCCTCGCCCGCACGCTTCCCCGAGGTGAAGGTGTGGACGCCCGCGAAGTACTTGCGCTCCGTCGGAGTGAGGTCTGCCTCGGTGAGTGACCCCTCGACGAACATCCAGAACCGACCCGCGAGGCGTCCGACCAGGTAGGCGTCGGCCTCATTGTGGTTCCACTGACCCTTGCCGCCCGTGTCGACCTTCGCCGCCTCGACCATGTCGGGCTTCATCATCTGCCACTTCGGCGGACGCCCGAGCGAGTCGCGGGCGTGGGCCTTGACCTGGAGCGGCGACCAGAACACGACGTCGCACCGTTCAGCCTTCAATGCCTCGCACGTGAACAGGAACAGCCCGTACATCCCTTCCGAAAACAAATTGTTGAAAACGGGAAATTCCAAACCGATCTTGTCGGGCCTGACCTCACGCACGAGTGCGCGAAGGTCCTCCCGCATCCCCGTGTACCGGTCGATGAACAGGGTGCTCGCCGCAGAACGGAACCGTCCACGCGCGGGGCATCGGGCCAAACCCGATGCGTCCGTGTCGTGGACGGCCCAGCCGTAATTGGTCAACGAGGGATCGACGCCCAAAACGCGCATGGTTTACGACCCCCGGTGACCGCACCTATCAGACATCATTGAGGAGGTCGTCGATGGCAGCGGTGTTCGCCCCGCCGCCCGAGGCCCCACCGCCACAGCCAGGCGACCTGGCTCGAGACCGTCGCCGAGTCCGGGTCCGACCGGTACCCCGCCTCGGCCATCCACTGCAGGATCGCGGCCCGGACGAGGGCGTCGGGACGGTTGGGATCCATCCGGCCGTTGGGAGTGAAACCCATGGGGTGTGGGCGTGGCTGGATCTCGGGCGGGGATGGAGTCCCCCGGCTCCGGTTCAGGAAACCAGTCCGCTCATGCCTTGTGTCGCCAATTCGCGATTGGTGCGGAACTCGGCCCAGAACTCCGTGGG
>RFZO01000207.1 GCA_009920715.1 Actinomycetota bacterium
TCCGAGATCCGTAACCCCTGGTGTGTCCGCGCCGATACCCGCCTCAACCGACGAACCGGGCTGCGCGCCAACTGGCGATGGGATGAGATTGAGACCGCGATGGTCGCTGACCCTGCAACGGCCCGCGCCATCCTCGACTGGCGAGCGCGCCGCTACAGTCAGGCGCTTCAGTCCTGCCAGTATGTCGGCCCCGAGAATCTGCAATACCTGCGGGCCGGCGATGTGGTATGGTGGGCTGACTCGGAGGTCTCGGTGGATCGGCTGGCCTGGGTACGGGAAATTACCTATCGACCTGACCGGACAGAACTGACGGTCGAGGCCCTGCCGGGGGTGCTGGCATGAGGGGCACACGCATCCAGCGTATCCGGGTATCGGCGGATGTTCCGGTCAATGTCAAGAATCTGACGTTTGTCGATACGGCGTCGGTGACTTGGGCCGTTACCCTCGACCCTGCGACCGAGGCTGCCGAGCTGAGCGCGACCGCATCGGGCGGCGGCGGTGGCGGCACATCTGACCACGCCCTGCTCTCTCATCTCTCCTGGTCATCCAGTGGTCACACCGGCACGGCCAACCGCGTCGCCGGGTTCAACGGAAGTGGCGCTGCAACCTACTACAACGGCGCGGACATCGTCGGCTTCGTTGCCACCCACGCGGGCGATCTGGTCTATGGGGACGGCGCGGGGTCATCGACCCGCCTTCCTATCGGCACCGCCAACCGCATCCTGCTCTCGACTGGGACCGCCCCCTCCTGGGCGACCCCGTCGGACGTTCGCGCCGCCCTCGACCTTGAGGTGGGCGTCGATGTCCAGGCGTATGACGCTGACCTCACCGCCCTCGCCGGTCTTGGCAACGGCCTACCCTACCGGTCCGGCGGTACCTGGGGAGCGTACTCGCTTGGGACCGGGCTACAGACCTCCGGGTCGAGCATCCAACTCGACCCTACGGTATACCAGCCCCTTGACTCTGACCTCACCGCACTCGCCGCCCTCTCCTCCACCGGCCTGATCGCTCGCACGGGGAGCGGCACTGTCTCGGCCCGGTCGGTGGCGGTCGGGTCCGGGCTGCTGATCGCCAACGGGGATGGCGTCAGTGGAAACCCCACCATCACCCTGGATGCCACTGCCCCCTCGCCAGCCGTCGCCGTCACCCGGATGGTCCGGGCGCAACCGGTCAGCAATACGGTACAATGGGACGGGGATACTGGATTTTCGACGGGCGTCGGGACGACCCTGACGCAATACCTGACCGATACGTTGGTTGGGATCCAGGCGGCAATTCTCAACGCCAACTCCAACTGGCCTGTCCGTACCAACGTGGCCAACTACCGCATTGGCCACAAAGGCACGCTCAAAGTGCGCTTTCGCTCGGATTCGGGCGGGACCAGCAACCATCGGTGGTGGATCGGGTATCAGGTCAGCGCAGGAACCGGCAGTACCCCGTCTGGGCAGGGTTGTGGGCTGAACTATGACCCTGCAATCTCGGCAAACTGGCAGGCGTATGCCTATGACGGGACCACGATCACCCGCACCGATACCGGGCTGGCCTATGCCAGCAACACCCAGTACTACGCCCAGGTCCGGACCGATGGCAGCGGCGTCTATGTCAAAGTCTGGGTAGCCGGAACCTCGGAGCCGTCCGAAACGAGCCACACCACGAATCTGCCAGCCTCAAGCACGAATATGTACCAAATGTCGGTTTGCTTTCGCACGGCGGCAGGAACGACGACGATTGTGTTTTTTGGCCAACAATACGCAGCGGAGATCCTCAATGCTTGACGTTCGACTTGGAACATTCTGGAAGTGTGGCCCCTACGTCTGCACGGTGGTCGGCGCCCAACAGAACGACGACGGGTCGTGGGCCTACAATCTCGCGGGCGCGGGGTGGCGCCGATCTACGAATGGGCTACCGGTCGAGGAGGACGGCACGCCGTGGGTCCGGTGCGACCCGAACGGCATCCCGCTTGAACCCCAGACCCCACCCATCACGGACTGACCCATGCAACTCTCTCCCCACTTCTCCCTCGCCGAGTTGACCCGCACCAGCCGCGACATCCCCAACGAGCCAGACGACGCCGCGCTTACTCGGCTGCGGCTGCTCTGCTCCGAGGTATTGGAGCCGCTTCGCCTGCTTTGGGGCGTTCCGATTCGCATCAACAGCGGGTTCCGCTCGGCTGCGGTCAACGCTGCCATTGGGGGGGCGAAGGGAAGCCAGCATCTACGGGGCGAGGCGGCGGATGTGGTTCCGGTCGGGATGTCAGCCGAGAAGGCGATGGAGATGCTGGCGAAGGCAGTGGCGCGGGGGGAGCTCCCGAAGCTTGGACAAGGCATCATCTACGCGTCGGGCTTCCTGCATGTCAGCATCGACATCGCCACGAAGCCCCGTCAGCAGCTGCTCCGGTCGAGCGCGGCAGGTGGTTCGGGCGGGCCATACCATGCCTACCGGGTGGCATCATGAGCAACGTCGTGTCGCTGGCACAGGTGGCGCCCCAGCCGGTTGCCGAGGTTGTTGAGTTGCTTGAGGGGGCACTGGAAAGCGCACGGGCAGGGCGGATTATCGGCGTCGCGCTTGTGACTGCCGAGGTAGGGCGGTGCGAGGGGACGGCGTTTGCGGTGGGTGAGGGGGCAATTTCCACCCTGGTTTGTGGGGCGGAGCGGCTCAAGTTGCGGCTCTTGGAGGTGGGCCAATGAGCGCGCTTCTCGTTGGCACCGGCCTCCTGTTCTGGATGGTGGTCTACGCGGCGGCTTATCGAGGCCAAAGGCAGGACATTCGCAACCCGGCTATCGTTCATGTCGTCTTTACCGGCATGGGCTGTGTGGTCGCGGGGGGCGGTCTGATGTTGCTCGGGTGGGCGCTTCGCGGCGTTACGCTTGAGCTTTCGGACAACGCGCTGGCTCTGGCAGGGGCAACGGGTGCGTTTCTGGGGATGGCGGCGGTGGCGATCCCGATCTGGTGGTTCCTGCCTGCGATCGCCGCGCAGCCGGTAGACTCCGACCTCGCCAAAGAGCGCGCCGAACGCCTTGTCTTGCAGACCGAGGTAGACCGGCTGAGGCGCGAGCGTAACCAGTGGTTGCGGCGGGCTACCTTGGAGACAGCGCGCAATCTCCGAGAGGATGCGCCTTCACCCTGGCTTATGTCCAGAGAGGAGGTCTGATGCCGCCGAAGATGACGATGACCGAGCGCATCGACGCGCTCACCGAAATGCTGGCAACGCAAGCCGAGAAGTCCGAAGCGGCCTCGACGCGTCAAGACGAGACACTATCTGTCCTGACGGCCCGGCTGGGCAAACTGGAAGAAGCCTCTGCCAACGCCGCGAAAGTCCCCGATACCGCATGGTCTGCCCTGGTTGCGTTGGTTCGCGTTGCTGGTCAGGATGCGATGACCGTGCGCTTGCTGGTGGGCGGCGCGCTGGTGTCGATTGTTGTGCTTGGATTGGCCTTTATGGCGCTACTGAACGAACACCCCGAACTGGCTGGAGTCGTCAATGGGTGATACCGATGTCAATGTTTACCCC
>RFZO01000208.1 GCA_009920715.1 Actinomycetota bacterium
CAGTTCGAGTCGTACATGCGGGAGGTGCCCTGCTCCGACTGCGAGGGTGCGCGCCTGAAGCCCTCGTCACTGGCCGTCACGGTGAACGGGCGGAACATCTCGGCGGTGTGTGACATGTCCATCGGCGACTCGGCGTCCTTCCTCGCCGGGCTCGAGCTGAACGAGCGCGACAGGATCATCGCCGAGAGGATCACGAAGGAGATCAACGCCCGTCTCGGATTCCTCCTCGACGTCGGACTGGACTACCTCACGCTCTCCCGCGCAGCCGGAACCCTCGCAGGCGGGGAAGCTCAGCGGATCCGCCTCGCCAGCCAGATCGGCTCGGGCCTGGTCGGCACGCTCTATGTGCTGGACGAGCCCAGCATTGGGCTGCACCAGCGGGACAACCGTCGCCTCATCGACACCCTCCACCGCCTGCGCGACCTGGGCAACACGGTCATCGTGGTGGAGCACGACGAGGACACCATCAAGGAGTCCGACTGGATCGTGGACATCGGACCGGGTGCGGGCGAGCACGGCGGTGCCGTGGTCTACAGCGGTCCCGTGAAGGGAATCAGCAGGGTTCCCGAGTCGGTCACCGGTTCGTACATCAGCGGCAAGCGCAGCATCCCCGTGCCGTCACGCCGTCGCCAGCCGTCCGGCGACGTCATAACGGTGAGGGGCGCACGCGAGCACAACCTGCGTGACATCGACGTGGAGATACCGCTCGGGTGCTTCGTGGCCGTCACCGGGGTGTCCGGGAGCGGGAAGAGCACCCTCATCCGCGACATCCTGCTGCCGGCCATGATGCAGCGCATCTACAAGTCCAAGGAGGCCCCCGGTCGGCACCGCACGGTCGAGGGCATCGATGCCATCGACAAGGTCATCGACATGGACCAGTCGCCGATCGGGCGCACGCCCCGTTCCAACCCCGCCACGTACACCGGCGTGTTCGATTCCATCCGCAAGCTGTTCGCGGCCACGCCCGAGGCCAAGGTGCGCGGGTACCAGCCCGGCCGGTTCAGTTTCAACGTCCAGGGCGGACGATGCGAGGCATGTGCCGGGGACGGCACCATCAAGATCGAGATGCACTTCCTCCCTGATGTGTACGTGCCGTGCGAGGTGTGCAAGGGGGCCAGGTACAACAGGGACACCCTCGACATCGCATTCAAGGGCAAGAACATCGCGGACGTCCTGGACATGCCCATCTCGGAGGCGCTCGAGTTCTTCTCGAACCAGCCGGCAATCGCGCGCCACATGCAGACACTTGTCGATGTCGGTCTTGGCTACGTGAGGCTCGGCCAGAGCGCCCCCACGCTGTCCGGGGGTGAAGCCCAGCGTGTGAAGCTCGCGTCGGAACTGGCGAAGCGTTCCACCGGCCACACCATGTACCTCCTTGACGAGCCCACCACGGGTCTGCACTTCGAGGACGTCAGTCGGCTCCTCACGGTTCTCTCCCGGCTGGTGGATCAGGGGAACACAGTGCTGGTCATCGAGCACAACCTCGATGTCATCAAGACTGCGGATTGGTTGATCGATCTCGGGCCCGAGGGGGGAACCGGTGGCGGCACGGTCGTGAGCGAGGGAACCCCCGAGCACGTCGCCGCGTGCGCGGGCAGCCACACGGGACGCTTTCTTGCGCCGTTGCTGGGTGTCACTCCGTCCCCGCCCCGCACACCCGCAGCGAAGGTAACCGCGGCCGTGAAGCCCGCGGGAACGAAGTCGGCAGTGGCGAAAACCGCTGCGAAGAAACCCGTGACGGCGAAGCCCGCATCGAAGAAGCCTGCTGCGGCGAAATCCGCAGTCAAGAAGAAAGCCTGACCGTGGCGGTGCAGAGGCCCGCCAGCGGTTCCGTGCCCACGACGCCCGGTTCCTACCAGTTCAAGGACGAACACGGCCGGGTGATCTACGTGGGCAAGGCCTCCAACCTGCGCGCACGCATCGCCAACTACTTCCAGGACCCGTCAGTCCTCCATCCTCGGACAGCCGCGATGGTGGCGG
Organism: Actinomycetota bacterium; assembly: GCA_009920715.1. Taxonomy (GTDB): domain Bacteria; phylum Actinomycetota; class Acidimicrobiia; order Acidimicrobiales; family Ilumatobacteraceae; genus UBA2093. The sequence continues at coordinate 1,981 of RFZO01000208.1, forward strand.
CCGCCAGCTCGGTCGAGTGGATCGAGGTGCGCAACGAGGTCGAGGCGTTGATGCTCGAGTACAGCCTCATAAAGCAGCACAGGCCGCGCTTCAACGTCCGTCTCCGCGACGACAAGAGCTAGCAAGGGAACGCGATACTTCGGGCCCTTCGCCCATGCCTACGCCATCCGTGAGACGCTTGACCTTCTGCTGCGCACCTTCCCCGTGCGCACCTGCAGCCAGGGCAAGTTCAACCAGCACGCCCGTCTGGGCCGGCCGTGCCTCCTCTTCCATATCGAGAAGTGCGCCGGTCCTTGCGTGGGGGAGGTTGACGCCGAGCAATACGGGGCCATGGTCGAGGGAATGTCCCGTTTTCTCGATGGCCGCACGGACGACGTGGTTGCCGACCTGGAGCGCCAGATGTCGGAGGCATCCGCGAACCTTCAGTACGAGACCGCAGCGAGGGTGCGCGACCGTCTTGCCAGCGTGCTCCGTGCCGTCGAGAAGCAGCAGATGGTGGGCGAGCGGGACGAGGATCTCGACGTCATCGGCATCGCCGACGACGACCTGGAGGCGTCGGTGCAGGTGTTCTTCGTGCGCAACGGCCGTGTCGTCGGACGGAAGGGTTTCATGGTGGACAAGGTCGAGGACCTCAGCGCCGGGCGAATGGTGGACCGCGTCCTTGAGGAGCTGTACGGAGATGCTCCGCCGCTCGGAGTGCCCCGCACTGTGCTCGTGCCGGTGCCTCCGGCCGACGCCGCCACCTACACGGAGTGGCTCACCTTCGTCCGCGGGAGCCAAGTCCAGATACGGGTGCCCCAACGTGGTGACAAGCGTGAGCTCGCCGAGACGGTCACGCACAACGCGCGGGAGGAATTCACGCGCAGCCGGTTGCGGAGGGCTGCGGACCACAACACCCGCAGCCGGGCGCTCACCGAGCTGCAGGACCTCCTCGGCCTTCCCGAGGCCCCTTTGAGAATCGAGTGCTACGACATGGCCCATCTGCAGGGAACGGATTACGTCGGGTCGATGGTCGTCCTGGAGGACGGACTACCCAGCAAGCGCGAGTACAGACGCTTCAAGGTGGGGGTGCCGGGCAATGACGACTACGCGGCCATGCGGGAGGTGCTCACCAGGCGCCTGTCGGCCTACGTGGAGGAACGGGACGCACCGCCGGCCGAGCGCGGGGCGAGGCCCGGCAAGTTCGCGTATCCGCCCCAGTTGCTCCTCGTCGACGGAGGCAAGGGCCAACTGGCGGTTGCCGAGGCGGTGGTTCGCGAGCTGGGTCTGGAGGACGAGATACCCGTTGCCTCGCTGGCGAAGAGGTTCGAGGAGGTGTACGTGCCGGGTCGTCCCGAGCCGGTGCGCGTCCCGCGGGGCAGCGAGGCATTGTTCATGCTGCAACGGGTCCGCGACGAGGCACACCGTTTCGCGAACTCGTTCCACCGCGAGTTGCGTGGCAAGCGCATGATCTCGTCGTCACTCGACGGCATCCCCGGCCTCGGAGA
>RFZO01000209.1 GCA_009920715.1 Actinomycetota bacterium
GTCGATGGAGTCGGCGGCCTCGGGCAGACGGAGCACGATGCCGTCGTCGCCCCACATGGTCTCCACGTGGAGGCCGTGGTGCTCGAGGAACCTCGTCTGGATGGCCATGGCCCACGGTGCGTGCACAGGTGTGCCGAACGGGGTGTGGATGCACACGCGCCAGTCGCCGATCTCGTCGCGGAACCTCTCCACGACCACCGTGCGGTCGTCGGGCACCACGCCCGTTGACTCCGCCTGCTCCGAGAGGTACGCCACGAGGTTCGTGGCGGCCAGCTCGTCCAGCATGTGCTCGCGCCGCAGCACGTCGACCGCCGCCGCGTCGTCCATGGCGCGCGTGCTGCGCACGAACTCGCCGAGGGCGCGCCCGAGCTCCACCGGTCGACCCATCATGTCCCCGTGCCAGAACGGCATCTTTCCCGGCTGGCCCGGCGCCGGGGTGACGATGACGCGCTCGAACGTGATGTCCTCGATGCGCCAGGTGCTGGCACCCAGCAGGAACGTCTCCCCCGGCCGGGACTCGTAGACCATCTCCTCGTCGAGCTCGCCCACGCGCGTCCCGTCGGGCAGGAACACCCCGAACAGGCCGCGGTCGGGGATGGTGCCGCCGTTCGTGACGGCCAGACGCTGCGCACCGTCGCGTGCGCGAATCGTGCCGGCGATGCGGTCCCACACGATGCGCGGCCGCAGCTCGCTGAACTCCTCGCTCGGGTAGCGACCCGAGAGAAGGTCGAGAACGTTGTGCAGAACCTCGTCGGGAAGGTCGGCGAACGCAGCCGAGCGCCGCACCATGGAGGCGAGCGAAGTGACGGGAACATCACCGGACACGGCGGCATGGGCGACGATCTGCTGGGCCAGCACGTCCAGCGGGTTGCGCAGGTAGCGCGTGCTCTCGATTCGGCCATCCAGCATGTGCCGCGTGACGACCGCGCTCTCGAGCAGGTCGTGGCGGTGCTTCGGGTAGATGGTGCCGTTGCTCGGCTCGCCCACCGTGTGGCCCGCGCGGCCGATGCGCTGCAGGCCGCGGCTGACGGCTCCGGGTGACTCCACCTGGATGACCAGGTCGACCGCCCCCATGTCGATGCCCAGCTCGAGCGACGACGTGGCCACGATGGCACGCAGCGTGCCTCGCTTCAGTTGGTCCTCGATGAGCACGCGCTGCTCGCGCGCGAGCGAACCGTGGTGCGCCTTCACCAGTTCCTCGCGCACTGCGCCCGTCTCGGGGTCGACGCCGATGCCGCGCTCCTGGGCAAGTTCGTTGAGGTGCGCCGCGAGGCGCTCGGCGGCACGGCGCGCATTGCAGAAGATGATGGTGCTGCGGTGGTCGAGGATCTGGTCGAGGACCTTCGGGTAGATGCTCGGCCAGATGCTGGTGCGGCGGGGTGCGAGCGCGGCGGTTGCGGGACCGCTGTGCAGTTCGCCGGGAGGGGATTCCCGGCCGAGGTCACCCATGTCCTCCACCGGCACGACCACGTCGATGTTCAGCGTCTTGCGCACGCCCGTGTCGACGATGGTGACCGGCCTCGGCTGCATGCCGGCAGAACCCTGGGCATCGTCGACCGGTGTCTGACCACCGAGGAACCTGGCCACCTCCTCGAGCGGGCGCTGCGTTGCCGACAGGCCGATGCGCTGCGGTGGGCGCACGGTGATCTCCTCGAGCCTCTCGAGGGTGAGCATGAGATGGGAGCCCCGCTTGGTGGGTGCGAGGGCGTGGATCTCGTCGATGATGACGGTGTCCACGTTCACGAGGGTGTCGCGCACCGCGGATGTGAGCATGAGGTACAGCGACTCGGGCGTGGTGATGAGGAGGTCGGGCGGCCGGCGGGCGAGTGCCTGCCTATCCTTTGCCGACGTGTCGCCGGTGCGCATCGCCACCACCGGCTCGTTGAACGGCACGCCCAGTCGCTCGGCCGCCAGCGAGATGCCCGCGAGCGGCGCCCGCAGGTTCTTCTCCACGTCGAACGCGAGTGCCCGCAGCGGTGAGACATACAGCACACGGGTGCGCTGCTTCGCGGGCGGCGGCTCGGTGGTGATGAGGCGGTCGAGAGAGGAGAGGAACGCGGTGAGCGTCTTGCCCGAGCCGGTCGGTGCGCAGATCAGCGTGTGCGCACCGCCCACGATGGCCGGCCAGCCCTGCACCTGGGGTGCCGTGGGCTCGGGGAAGGATTCCTGCGCCGACCCTAGAATGACGGGATGCCGAACCCGGGCGAGCACCACCCCGCCTTCGAGGAGTACTGCGAGTGCATCTTCGAGCTGCACGAGGACGACGTCGACGTCATCCAGGCGCGCATCGCCGAACGGCTCCGCGTGTCGCGCCCGTCCGTGTCCGAGATGATCAAGCGCATGGCCGAGGAGGGACTCGTCTCCGTGGACGGCACTCGCATCGCCCTCACCCCGCGCGGAGAGGGTCTCGCCGTGCAGGTGGTCCGCCGCCACCGCCTGGCCGAGCGCTTCCTCACCGACATCCTCGGTCTCTCGTGGGCCCTCGCCCACCGCGAGGCCGGCAAGTGGGAGCACATCATGTCCACCGAGGTGGAGGAGGCAATGGAGCGCGTGCTCGGCAACCCCACCACCTGCCCGCACGGCAACCCCATCCCCGGCAGCGGGTACGAGGCGCCCGAGGCGGTCCGCCTCAACAAGATCGGCGAGGGCTCCACGTTCACCGTCACCCGCATCCCCGAGGAGCTCGAGTTCACCCCCGGCATGCTCGACTACCTCGAGAAGTGGCACCTGGTGCCCGGCTACTCGGGCACCGTCACCGGCATCGCCCGTGACGGGAGCATGACGGTCAGCGTCGAGGGCAACGAAGTGGACGTCGACCCGTTCGCCACGTCGCGGATCTTCGTGACGGCGTGACCGCGTGACCACCGTGCATCAACTCCGCCGCCTGGCCGCCGCGTGCGTGGCCGCCGCACTCGTCCTCCCGGCCTGCAGCACCACCATCCTCGACACCATCAACACCACCACCACGTCATCCGTGGTCACCACCACCACCATCCCCACCGGCGACAGGGGGGAACTTCTCTCCCAGATGCTCCAGAACGCGGCGGGACTGGGTGCGTCGATCGTGGCGAAGGACAAGGCCGCCACGTCGGAGCGGCTCGCCAACATCGAGTCGATCTGGATTGCGCTCGAGCCTCAGCTGAAGGAACTGCCGAACGACCTGGCGACCGACGTGGGGCGCATCGTCGATCTGCTGCGGTCGGCAGTGAACAAGAAGCGCCCCGCGGACGCCGACAAGGCGCTGCGCTTCCTGTCGCTCGTGATCGACGCGAACGCCTGACGCCCGCCGGTCCTCGGAGGATCAGGCCATGGCGGGCGGCAGGTCCAGGCCGTGCACCACGGTGAGCGCACGCGTGGACCGCGTGAGCGCCACGTAGAGAAGACGCAGCCCCTGCGGGTCGAGCTCCACGATGCGTGCCGGTTCGACCACGATCACCTGGTCGATCTCG
>RFZO01000210.1 GCA_009920715.1 Actinomycetota bacterium
GGCGCGCTGGGGACGCGGGGGTATGCAACCCCACCCCCATTGCGTACAACGCCCCGTGGGGCCAACCAGCGGCCTTTCCCGACCCGTCCGAACGTAGGAGTCAAACATGATCGTCGAGTTCACCAACCGCCGCGGGCAGCGGACGTTCACCATGAACCATGCCGACCTCGTCGCTGCCACCGAGTGGGCGAGGGCGATGTGCCACATCGCATACGGACCCGAGGAGGGCGAGGCGCGGTTCCGCGCCCTCCCCGCCAAGCCGGTCCTGTCCCTGTGGGCGGTCCGTCCCGACCGCAACGCGGAGGCCTGATCATGAGCACCATCACCGAGCGCAGGACGTCCCTATGCGGGCACCACTCGACGGGAAAGTCCATCTTGTTCCCCTACGCAACCTTGGGGCGGTGCGTAGTCGGCCAGGACGCTCAGTCGTCCGACGCAAGCCAGTCCCGCACCGACGACGGCACCCGCTCGGATGCGAGTCGCGGCGGGGCCACCTCGGGCGGAACGTCGGCGACCGGGGCGTCCGGGTAGCACGACAGGATCATCCCCGAGTAGGCGCACTTCCCCTTCGCAGCGTGCGTCTTCAGGAACGAGGTGATGCGCTCGTGCTCGTCGCCCTTCCGCCCGTGGAGCTCGGCGGCGATGCGTCCCGCCGCCAGTCGCACGTCGGCGCACGCCTGGATGCCGACCTGGGCGGTGCGGGCCTTGTGCCCGTACATCCCGACCTCGGCGGCGGCGGCGACGCGGGGGAGCGTCTCTTTGAGCGCGGCCAGGAGGACCTTCGCCGAACGGCTGCCCTCGCGCTTCGCGTGGGTCTTCAGGAAGTCCACGACGCCGGCATCCCGCTTCATCGCCGCGCGGGCGATCTTCGACGCCTCGCGGGCCAGGCGTCGGTTCGCCACGCCGGCCGTCTTCTCGACGGAGGACGGGAACCCGTACAGGCCCTTCGCGGCGGCGACGCGCACCGTGCCTGCGTCGGCCTCCGCCATCGCCGTGGTGGCGAGCGGCGTCAGGGCGAGGATGCCCCTCACCCGGAAGTTGGTCGTCCGAATCTCCCCCGTGGTCTGGGTGACCTCGTAGGTCGCCTTCCCCGTGACGGTGACGTACCGACCCGACACATACTCCGCCTCAACATCATCGAGGCGGAGTGCGGTCACGGCGGCGTACTCGGCGTCCGTCGACACGGCAGCCCACCCGGTCGGGACGATGCGGACGGTGCCGGCCACCTTGACCGGTGCGTCCTGGCCGACGACGTACATGTTCCCGACCCGGATGGGTCCGGCCATGCCGTTGTCCAGGGCCGCATCGGCGGGCAGGTCGAACGCGACAGGCTTGTGAATGCCCGACTTCCACGGGAACGTCAGCGTGGCGGCGGTGCGCTCGCGGACGGGTGGCCGCCACCGCTCAGGGTCGATGCCCTGGTCGACGAGGGCGGCACGAACCTCGTCCCACGCCTTCGGGTCGGTGTCGTCCGCCCAGTAGGATCGGATGAGGTCGTTGAGGCCGGGGTCCATCGCCGTCCACGGGTTCACCGCCGACGCCGTCAGGCGGATGCGGGTGTCCGAAATGTTGAAGGCCTGGACGGGTACGCCGAGCAATTTCAGGAACATCACCGGCGGGGTGCCCCGCTTGGCCAGGGCCGCGCGGTTCCGCAGGGCCTTGACGTAGTCGACGATCTGCGTCGGTCGGAAGTCGTCGATGGTGCGACCCCTGACGACCTCCTTGAGTACCTCGGGGCGGAAACGGCGCATGTGCGCCTTCGCCAGGTCCTCAACGCGGCCCATCACCCTGTCGACCAGGCCACTCGCCTCGGTCGTCTCGGCGCGGGTGGTGTCGAGGTCACGGGTGGCCTCGTCGTGGTTCCGCACAATCTCGACGAGACGGAGCACGTCGGAGTCGGCACGCATGAGCCGTCCGACCGCCCCGAAGAACTCGTCGATGACGTCGAGTTCGGGACCGTACTGCATCTCGCGGAGTTCATCGTCGGACTTGAACCACTCGCCCATGCCCAGCGTCTCGAGCATCGAGTAAGAGAGTCGTTCGCGCATCAGGTGTCCTCCCCATCGGCTTCGCGGTCACGCCAGGGCTTCTTGTGCTTCTCATGGCGTTCCCGACCCTTCGCAACATCGTGTTCGCGGGTGTGGTGCGTACCTCCGCCGGGGCGGCGCATCACGTCCTGGACGAACTCGGGACCGTGCCGCTGCTTCGGCATGTCCTCCTTCTTGATTCGGATGGTGTCGATCACCTTCGCCGTGTGTGCCACGGCATCGGAACCCCACCACGCCGACTCGAGGTCGGACGAGGCGACCCTCACGGACGCCGTGCGGCTCGAAGCCATCACCTGGCGGCCGTCCTGCGTGATCTCGCGTTCGACTGCCATCGCCGGTCGGCGGACCAAGTATTTGGGCCACTTCTCGTACCATTTCTTGTAGAAATCGTCCTTCGTCACGACGCGGACGGTCTGCTCGGGGTCGGGGATGTTCGGGTCCGCGACGTGGACCATGTACCCGTGCGTCTCGCACGGGACGACATCGACGACGACCGACGCGTGCGACCACTCGCGCCCCTCGGGGTTCCACGCAATCATCACGGGGATGCCCTTGTCCGTCCAGGCCTTCACCTGGGTCAGGGTCGCAGGCACGGTCAGCGTCGCACGCATCCCGTAGTGCTGCGCGCAGGCGAGGGCCTGCTCCCAGGCGGCCCCGCGCATGGGCTGTGCGCCCATGACCTCGTTGACGGTGTCCTCGTCGGCATCGACGCCGTGCGCCGTGAGGCACATGGCCATCGAACAGGCCATGCACGAGTACTGGGTGCGCTGGCGGCGGGGGCGGACCTCGGCGCGGGCGAACTTCGTGGTGGGCATCGGTGCGACTCTCCGGCCCACCGCTACCTATGCCCCCGCTACCGAACTCAGGCGGACGCGACCCCCGACTGCATCCCGCCCTCGGCCTGATCGGCGGCACGGACGGTGTCGTTCACGCCGTCCCAGTACCCCGCGCGGTACCCCTCCGCGTACGCAGCACCCGTGCCCGGCCTACGGGCCTCCGAGGCCCGTGCCCCGGCGACGACGCGGGCGATTCGGGCCGCCCAGGCGGCACCGATGGCATCCATCAGCTCGCGCATCTTCGACATGGTGTGTACCTCCTGTATCGAACTTACACGATGTGGTGTCAATCCGCACCCTGCAGTACCCTGGACGCATCGGCCACGGCGAGGGGGGCCACCTGGCGGGCCACCGCCTCGACCGACTCGAGGATGGTTGCCACCATCTCCGCCAGCTCCCGCGTGTCGCCCGTCCGAACCAGTGTCGCCCGTCCGGGGTCCGTGGCCGCGACGATGCCCACGCGGAGTAGGGCGTCCCGGCGGATGGCCTCGCCGAGCAGGGCGGCGGCCACCACATCCTGTCCCCCGAGTCGCATC
>RFZO01000022.1 GCA_009920715.1 Actinomycetota bacterium
TGGGCATCGTCCGCCCACTGCAGCGCACCGGCCACGAGCATCGTGGTCTTCCCCTCGCGCAGGTCATCACCCACGGGCTTGCCGGTGACCGCGGGGTCACCGAAGACGCCGAGCACGTCGTCACGCAGCTGGAACGCGATGCCGAGCATCTCGCCGAAGTTGCCCAGGCTGATCCGCACCCCTTCGTTGTCGGGGTCGGCCGCTGCCGCCCCCATCCGCAACGGCCGCTCCACGGTGTACTTCGCGGTCTTCATGGCCATCACGGTCCAGATCCGGTCGGGCGTGAGGGAACCCTTGGCCGCGCCGATCAGGTCCATGTACTGGCCGATGTTCACCTCGTTGCGCACCCGGACCCATTGCTTGCGCGCCTCCTCGTTGATCTCGCCGAGGGCTGCGTCCGCGAGGGCCATGGCGATGTTGCCCGCCAACAGGGCGGCACCCTCGGACAACCGGCGCTCCTCACCGGTCCAGGACTCCGCACGGTGACGCGCGGCAAGGCCGACATGAATGGTGGGGGCACCACGGCGTGTGCGCGCACCGTCGATGATGTCGTCGTGGATGAGCGCCGACACGTGCAGAAGCTCGAGCGCCGCACCGATGTTCACCACTGTCTGCGCGCTCTCCTCACCCCCGGCGGCGATCCACCCGAGATGGGCGAACTCGGGACGCGTGCGCTTGCCGCCGGAGGCGACCAGACCGGCGATGGAGGAGAGAACCGAGCCGATCTCGTCATCGGCGAGGTGCCCGTAGTAACCCCGTTCCCGCTCGATGGTCGACGCAAGCCTGGCATCGACGAGGGAGACGAACCGGGCGCGGTCAATCATTCGTCGTCGTCATCGTCGTCGTACTCGTCATCATCATCTTCGTCGTCATCAAAGTCGTCGTCATCGAGATCTTCGTCGTCGTAGTCGCCGTCATCCTCGGGGAGAGCGGCAACGAGTTCGTCGATTGTCGCCTGGGCCGCGGTGATCCGCGAGGTGCACCACTCAACGAGGAACGACGCCCGCTGCACCTTGGTGGCGAGAACGTCCACATCGACGCTCGCCGAATCGAGTTCGCGGAGGATTGCCTCCAGTTCCGCCATCGCCTCGGCGTAACCCTTCGGTTCGCCTGCCGCAGTCTTCTTGCTGCTCATCGGTCTGTTCCCTCCACCGTGCTCGTGATGGCACCGTCGGCCACCAGTGTCGTGATCGTGTCGCCCTTCGCCACGTCGGCCGCCGACCGGACGACCCTGCCGTCGGCGGTGCGCGTGATGGACCATCCCCTCGCCATCGTGACGACAGGGTCGAGACCACGAACTGTTGCCGCGTGCAGGGCCACACGCTGCCCCTGGCGTTCCAGGGCCGTGCGGGCACGGGTGACGAGCCTCTCGCGGTTGAGGCGCATCTTCCCGCGCGCCTTCTCCACCGCGGTCAGGGTGGCCGAGCGGACATGCGCCGCGGTCGAGTTCAGGTCGTGCAGGAAATCGTTCACGATCTCGATCACCGCGTCCGCGCATGCGGTGGGCGTCTTGCACTCGGTGTGGGCAACGATGTCGGCGATGCTCTGGTCCACCTGGTGGCCGATGCCAGTGAACACAGGATGACGGCATCTCGCGATCGCCATGGCGATCCTTTCGTCATCGAAGGCCGCGAGGTCGTTCTTCGACCCGCCCCCGCGCATGACGAGGACGAGGTCGATGTCGTCCCGCCTGCTGAGGGCCTGGATGGCACCGACGATCATCGGCACCGCCTCGTCACCCTGCACCCGCACGTCGCAGAGCGTGATGGAGAACGCAATCCCGGATTCCATGAGGTGCTTGCGCGCGTCGGCGAATCCCGCCGCCTGGCTGCTGCTGACGATGCCGAGGCGCAGCGGCACCACCGGCACCGGCCTGCGCTTGTTCATCTTTGTGACGCCGGTGTCCTTCAGCTTCTGGATGAGGGCCGCCCGCTGCTCGGCGATGTCGCCGATGGTGAACTTGGTGTCGATGTCGAACGTCTTGAGCCCGAGCGTGCCGAACGGTGCGTAGAAGTCCGGGTTGCCCCGCACCCGCACCTTCATCCCGTCCTTCAGCTCGAGGCCGGCGTTGCGCAGCTTCTTCTGGATCGGTGCGAGCATCCCCGCGAAGATCTTGATGTCGAGTTTCGACGTCTTCCCGTTGACCACCTCGACGAGCGAGAAGTAGAGGTGGGGCTTCGGGGCGCGGTACCCCTGGATCTCGCCCTCCACCCACACGCCGTCGTCGAAGGACTGGGAGAGGACCTTGTTGAGGACCCCGGCGAACTGGCTGACGGTGAACGAGGGCACCCCGTCGACAAGCTCGATGTCAGGCATGGCCGACACTCTACGGAAGTGGGTTGAGTTGCGACAATGCTCGGAAGTGGGCTGTTCAGGCGACGAACGTGCCGCCTGCCCGCACCTGTGCCGCGTACATGCCGTCGAGGGCCATCAGTTCGTCGTGGGAACCCTGTTCGGCGATGACCCCCCGGTCCAGCACCACGATCCGGTCCGCATCACGAACGGTGGAGAGCCGGTGGGCGATGACGATTGCAGTGCGGCCGTGAAGGGCGGCCTCGAGGGCCTCCTGGACGAGGGACTCGTTCTCGTTGTCCAGGTGGCTCGTCGCCTCGTCCAGCACCATGATCGCCGGGTCCTTCAGCAGCATGCGGGCGATGGCGATGCGCTGCTTCTCCCCGCCGGACATCCGGTACCCGCGCTCGCCGACGACGGTCGCATACCCGTCGGGCAGGGCCTCGATCATCCCGTGGATCCGGGCGGCCCTGCACGCTGCCTCTACCTCCTCGGGCGTCGCCGAGGGTCGCGCATAGCGCAGGTTCGACTCGATCGACTCGTGGAAGAGGTGCGGGTCCTGCGTGACGACACCGATCGCGTCGCGCAACGAGTCGGAAGTGAGGTCGCGGACATCGACGCCGTCGATCCTCACCGCGCCCGACGTGACGTCGTACAGGCGCGGCACGAGCGACGCGAGCGTGGACTTGCCCGAACCGCTGGACCCCACGACGGCGACGGTCTCCCCCGCCGCGACCCGGAGCGTCACGCCGCGCAGGACGTCGGTGTCGGGGTCGGAACCGCTCATGACTCCTGCCGACTCGAGGGATGCGATGCTGACCTCGGCAGCGGCCGGGTACCTGAACACGACGTTGTCGAACTCCACCTCGCCGCGCGGCGCCACCAGGTCCACCGCACCGAGCCGATCCGTGACGGCCTCGGGTGCGTCCATCACCTCGAACACCCTGTCGAAACTCACGAACGCGGTTATCACCTCGACACGGGCGTTCGTGAGTCCCGTGAGCGGCTGGTAGATCCGGGCCACGAGCGTGGCCATGGCGACCAACGTTCCGCTGCTGATGTCACCGTCCACGACCAGATGCGCACCGATGCCGTAGATGGCAGCGGCGCCCACCGCCCCCACGAACCCGAGCGCGACGAAGAAGACCCTCCCGTACACGGCCGCCTGGATGCCCTTGTCGCGCACCCCCGCTGCGCGCCCGGCGAACGTGCTCACCTCGCGCTCGCGGCGGCCGAACAGCTTCACGATCATCGCCCCGGCCACGTTGAAGCGCTCGCTCATCTGGGTGTTCATCTCGGCGTTCAGTTCCATCTGCTCGCGGGCGATGCCGCCGAGACGGATCCCCACGCGCTTCGCGGGGATGATGAAGAGAGGGAGCACCACCAGGGACAGCAGGGTGAGTCGCCACTCCAGCGCCACCATCGCGACAAGCGTGGTGACGAGGACGACCACATTCGAGACCACGCTCCCGAGGGTGGACGTCACGGCGTTCTGGGCACCGATGACATCGTTGTTGAGGCGGCTGATGAGGGCACCGGTCTGGGTGCGAGTGAAGAACGCGATCGGCATCCTCTGGACCTTGTCGAAGAGGGCGACACGGAGGTCGTAGATGAGTCCCTCGCCGATGGTGGAGCTCAGCCACCTCTGCACGATGGCGAAGAGCGCGTCACCGAGTGCCGCCAGGACGAGGACGACCGCCAGGGTGGTGATGAGCCCCCGGTCACCGCGGGGAATGGCGGTGTCCAGCACGGAGCGGAAGAGAAGCGGCGGTGCCAGGCCGAGCAACGCCGACACGAGGATCGCCGAGAGGAAACCAACGATGTGGAAGCGGTACGGACGGGCGAACCCCCACGCACGGCGGAGTGTCGCGCGCCTGAGTCTCGCCCCCTTGACGGCACTCGCGTCACCCGGCAGGAGACTGTGTGGGCCCATTCGCACGTCGTTGATGCTACGGGCGCGCGACCCCCTAGTGTTTGTGCCGTGCGCTCCCGGAGAATCCTGCTCACGCTGGTGACGAGCGTTCTCGTGTTGTCGTGCGGGGGGACATCGGCGTCGACGGACACGACTGTTCCGGCCGACTCGACGCTTCCCGCCGCGGAGTACCGGATCGAGTGGGAGCCGTGCATCGACAGCTTCGCCGACGGTTCCGAGTGCGGCACCATGAAGGTCCCATTTGACTACGCGAACCCCGGGGTCGGGACGTTCACCCTCGCGTTGCGTCGCCATCCCGCCCAGGTCCCCTCTGAGCGAATCGGCTCCCTCCTCGTCAACCCCGGCGGTCCGGGGTTCGGCGGCACCTACCTCGCCGAACAGGCCACGTCGATCTTCGGGGGTGACCTCCTGGACCGGTTCGACATCGTCGGCTGGGACCCGCGCGGCACCGGTGATTCCGAGCCCGCCATTGACTGCGTGGACGAGTACGACCGCTATTTCGCGTACGACCCCACCCCGGAGAACGACGAGGAACGACAGGAGATCATCGACCTGTCGAAGGAATACGCCGACATCTGCGGGGAGAAGAACGGCGAGATGCTCTCCTATGTCTCCACGAACAACTCTGCCCGTGACATGGACGCAATCCGCCGGGCACTCGGCGAGGAGAAGATCAGCTACCTCGGCTTCAGCTACGGCAGCGAACTCGGTGCCACCTGGGCCACGATGTTCCCCGGCACGGTGCGTGCGGCCGTCCTCGACGGTGCCGCCGACCCCACGGCCGATTCGGTGGAGGGAGGCCTGCAGCAGGCCGCGGGCTTCGAGAAGGAACTGAACGCCTTCTTCGACCAGTGCGCGAAGGACCCAACGTGCCCGTTCCACAGCAACGGTGACCCCGGCGCGGCGTTCGACAGACTCGCCGAGAAGGTGGACTCCGAACCGGTGAAGGTCGCAGCCGGGCGCACTCCGGTGAACCAGTCCGTTCTCTACACGGCCGTGTCCGAGGCGATGTACTCGTCGTCGATGTGGGGCGACCTGGAGATTGCTCTCGACGAGCTGCAGTCCGGCGACGGCAAGGCCATCCTCGACTTCTACGACCAGTACTACCAGCGCAACAGTGACGGCACCTACGGCAACGAGCTCGAGGCGTTCCTCGCGATCTCGTGCATCGACGACCCCGGCCCGAAGACCGTCGAGGAGTCGGACAAGTGGCTGCCGGACTTCCTCGAAGCCGCGCCGCGACTGGGTGCATCCTTCGCCTCCGGCTACTGGTGCGTCTTCTGGCCGGCCCGCACCGATTACCGGACCGAGATCACCGGGAAGGGCGCCGGACCCATCATCGTTGTCGGCACCACCGGCGACTCCGCAACGCCGCTCGCGAGCTCGCGCAGGATGGCCGAGACGCTGGAGGACGGACGTCTCATCGTGCTCGACGCCCAGCGCCACACCGGGTACGGCGCGAACGACTGCGTGACGGACGCGGTGAACGACTTCCTCATCACCACCGAGGTGTCGTTCCGCGAGAAGTCCTGCTGACGCCACACGGGAATGGCCGCCGCTGCGCGGCGGTTAGAATGTTTGCGCTCGCAACTATTCAGACCCCCGCCGAAAGGTAACCCGATGCCCGCCGTCACCGCCGACACGCTCCTGCTCCCCCGTCTCCCGCAGATCGACCCCTCCGCCACGGACCGGGCGGTGAAGATGATCACCACCGCACCCTCCGGCCTCGAGGGCGAGGGCTTCCCCGTGCGGCGTGCCTTCGCGGGAATCCCCTTCGCCGATCTCGATCCGTTCATCATGATGGACCAGATGGGCGAGGTGAACTATGCCCCCTACGAACCGCGCGGCACCGACTGGCACCCGCACCGCGGTTTCGAGACGGTCACCTACATCATCGACGGCACGTTCCTGCACCAGGACACCCACGGTGGCGGAGGTGTCATCACTGACGGCGGCACGCAGTGGATGACCGCCGGTGGTGGCATCCTCCACATCGAGACGCCCCCCGAGGAGCTCGTGGTGAAGGGCGGCCTCTTCCACGGCTTCCAGCTGTGGGTGAACCTGCCCTCCCGCAGCAAGATGACGGCCCCGCGCTACCAGAACATCGAGGCAGGACTCGTCACGCTCTTCACCTCGCCCGATGCGTCCGTCCTCGTGCGGCTGATTGCCGGCGACATCGGTCCGTTCCACGGCCCGGGCTCCACGCACACGCCGATCACCGTCGCGCACGCATCGATCCCCGCCGGTTCGCGGCTCGTGCTCCCCTGGGCACGGGACAACAACGCACTCGTCTACGTCATGTCGGGCCACGGTTCCGTCGGCACGTCGCGTGCCCGCATCACCAAGGGCCAGACTGCCGTGTTCGGTGCCGGCGACTCCATCACGGTCGGCGGCGAGGGCGGCGACAACGAGTCGACCGACACGATGGAGATCATCATCCTCGGCGGCCGTCCCATCGGCGAGCCGGTGGCGCACTACGGACCGTTCGTGATGAACACGCGCGAAGAGCTGGTGCAGGCCGTGGAGGACTTCCAGAGCGGCCGGTTCGGGCGAATCCCGGCCGACGCCCTGCGCCCCTTCCGTGGCTGACTGTCAGGCGTCGGTGTCGACGCAGAAGTAGACGTTCTCGCGGTACACGGTCCCGTCGGTCTCGGCCGGGCAGTACTCCTGCGCGCCGACGCGGGCCACGATGCGCCCGGTGTGCGGGTGCTCGCACTTCACGGGCACCACGGTCTGGGTGCCGGCGAGACAGTTGCCCACGTACCATCCGGCGGGAACCTCGCGCGTCGTCGACACCGTCGGGCTCTGTGCCGGCGCAGGAGACCCGATGTCGTTCAGCACCACCAGACCGGCGAGGAACGCGATCGTCAGGAGGATCCACGTGATGGGGCGCCGGAACAACCAGCCGCCGGGCACCCGTGCCGGCACGTACTGCGGCACGGTCGTGTGCCCGGACGAGCCGGAAGAGGCGGAGGAAGCTGCTGGCCGCGCGGCGGTGCGCGACGGGCCGAACAGGTCGCGCATCCCCTCCAGGTCGGTGCGCAACGACTGGTAGGCCGCGTTCACCCGGGCTGTCTCGTCGGTCAGGCGTGCGCGTGTGTCGGCGGAGGCGTGCGGTGCGGCGTCGGGATGGAGCCTCTTGATGGCCGCGCGCCATGCCTCGTAGACCTGCGCGGGGGACGCCGAGTACGGCACGCCGAGCACACGGAACGGGTCGCTGCCTGGTGTCGCCACGCCGACACGCTACGGCGGTGCGGCGCTCCTCCGTCAGGCCGTGTGCTGCCGGTCCCGGCCCGGCTGGAAGACCGAGACCGCGGCGGCGGCAAGCGCGAACACGATGGCAACCTTCCACCCGTTGCGGAACCCCTCGATCCCCTCGGTGCGCGACTGCACCGTGACAACGAGCGCCACGCCGATTGCCGCCCCGACCTGACGGAACGTGTTGTTGATGGCCCCACCGAGCGCGAAGCGGTTCTGAGGGAGTCTCAGCACGGTGCATGCAGACAGCGGCGGGAATGTCGATCCCAGCCCGATCCCGAGCAGGAACATGAGCGGGAGGAACGGGAACCACGGCGTCGGTTTGACGTCAAGGAACAGGACAGACCCGAGCACCGTCGACGACATCACCATCGGTCCGGCGATGAGGAGCCGTCTGTACCCGATGGCTGCCATCCTGCGGCCGACGATCATCGACGTGACAGCGACTGTGATCGGGGAGAGAACGGAGAACCAACCGGCCTTGTTGGCGCTGAACTGCCAGATCGTCCGCTGGAACAGCACGTTGTTCAGGATGTTCCCGCTGAATGCCGCCCCGTAGAGCATGGTCGAGATGTTCGCCAGCGTGAAGGTCCGCTCGCGGAAGAGTTCGGCGGGAAGGAGCGGATCGTGATGAGTCCGCGACCTCCACACGACAATCGTGCCGAACACTGCGGCGGCCACGAACAACTGCAGCACCGTGGAGTCGGCCCAGCCTTTCGTCTCGGAACGGGAGATCGCCCACACGAGCGAACCGACTGCCGCGGTGAACACGACGGCAGAGGGGATGTCGGGAAGCGAGCCCTGCTGTCGCGGTGATTCCTGCGTGTTCCTGATCGCGAGCACGATCGTGAGGATGCAGATCGGCACGTTGATCCAGAACGCAGAACGCCAACCGAAAGTGGACACGAAGAACGCCCCGAGCGTGGGTCCTGACGCCACCCCGAGAGCCCCGATGGATCCTGTCCACGCCATCACCTGGCCGCGCTTCTCCGCCGGGAAAGCCCCGAGCAGCAAACCCGTCGACGCGGGGGTCATCATGGCCCCTCCCACTCCCTGCACCGCCCGGCCGAGGATGAGTACGCCCATGCTCGGTGCCACCGCGCAGATGAGGGACCCGAGGAAGAACAGCGTGGTCCCTTGCAGGAAGAAACGGCGCCGCCCGATCTGGTCGGCAAGACGGCCTGACACCACCAGCAACGAACCGAACAGGATGGAGTACGCCGTGACCACCCATGCCACGGTTGACTTCGGCGTGCCGTCGAAGTCCTTTCCGATCTCGAAGAACGCCACGTTCACGATGGACATGTCGAGCGTGGAGATGTACGAGGCGATGGCGCACACGGTGAACGTGGCCCACGGCGAACGCGCCTTGGGCGCGGCAACTGCAGTCATGATTTCCCCCTTGGTACAGAAACTGTACTATGTGGGCACCATGACCGAGCGAACCGCATGACCAAGCGAATCAAAGCCGACCGCAGGTCCTACGACCTGTTCTGCCCCATTGCCCGCGCCCTCGATCTCGTGGGTGACCGCTGGACGCTCCTCATCCTGCGTGACGTCTCGCTGTTCGGACCGCGGCGGTTCGGTGACCTCAGGTCAAACCTCCACGGCATCCCGCCCACCCTGCTGAGCAAGAGGCTCAAGGAGCTGGTGTCAGAGGGAATCCTCGAGCGCAACGAGGATGACGAAGACGGTGTCACCTACTCGTTCACGGACCGCGGCCGCGAGATCAGGCCGGTGCTGACTGCCCTGCGCGACTTCGGTGCCCCGCTCATGCCCGCGGGCTGGGAGAAGAAGGTGCCGCCGCAGGTGTTCAGGCGCCGGTAAAGCGAACGACCCGGCCGGAGCCGGGTCGTGTGGCGGAAGAGGTGGGATTTGAACCCACGGTGAGCTTGCACCCACAACGGTTTTCGAGACCGTCCCATTCGGCCGCTCTGGCACCCTTCCGTCATCGAACGCTATCGGCGCGCGGCGTCGGCGCCAATTGCCTCAGCTGTTGCGCTTGTCCGCGAAGAACCCGGTGAGGAGAGCAGCGCACTCGGTTGCGAGCACGCCGTGGAAAGTGGGCGGGTTGTGGTTGAGGCGCGGGTCGGTGACCACGCTGTAGAGGCTGGCCGTTGCCCCTGCCTTCAGGTCGGCCGCTCCGTAGACCAAGGTCCCGATCCGGGCATTCAGCAACGCGCCGGCGCACATCAGGCACGGCTCCAGCGTGACCACCAGCGTGCAGTCATCGAGACGCCAGTTGCCGGTCACCGCGGCCGCGTCGCGCAGGGCCAGCACCTCGGCGTGCGCAGTGGGGTCGTTCAGGTGCTCGCGCTCGTTGTGCCGCGCCGAGATGATCTCGCCGGCGCGCACGACAACGGCTCCCACGGGCACGTCGCCGTGCGCCAGTGCGGCACGGGCCTGCTCCAGTGCCGCCTGCATCGCCTGTGTGTGTTCCATGGCGGAGTGGGTGGGATTTGAACCCACGGACCCGTGAAGGTCACAGCATTTCCAGTGCTGCCGATTCGGCCGCTCTCGCACCACTCCAGGTGATGACGGGGTTTCCACCGCCACAAGTCAGCAAGGCTATCCGTCCTGTATCGTTTCCCTGTCCGTCGCGACGGCGCACCGAGTGCGTTGTGTGGTGGCGGTCGGGTCCTGTGCGACGGGTGCCCGTGAATCAGGTCAGGTCCGGAAGGAAGCAGCCTTCAGCGGAAACATTCGTGTGCTGCAGGTCGCCTGGCCGCTGCCACAGAACGCACCCGGACGGCCCGCGGGAACTCCGAGGTTGCGACTCAGCGCCCCACCATCGCGCGATCGACCCGCTCCACGAGGTCCGTCATGCCGAGTTCTGTCGCGAAGCGCGCAAGTTCGCGCGAGCCCCCACGCCATTCCCAGTCGTCCACGTTCCCGATCGTCACGTCATCGGACACGTCGGTGACCACCGTCGCGATCCGCTTGAAGAGAGCCGCCTCGGCCCTGTTCTCGCGCAGGGTCGCGGCCAGCTTTGCGGCACCGCGAACCGTGACACCGTCGGCGGCCCACCGGGACTCGTCGTCGGGGATCGACTCGATGTGGCCGTAGACCGCGAGCACCGCTGAGGCACTCTTCGCGCCCCAGCCCGCGAGCCCCGGGAAACCGTCGGCGGTGTCACCCACGAGACCCAGCCAGTCCGCAATGCTCGCCGGTCCCACGCCGAACTTCTCGCGCACTGCGTCCTCGTTGATGATGGTGTCGTTGCGTCGGTCGAACTGCACCACGCGGTTGCCGCTCACGCACTGCCCGAGGTCCTTGTCGGGGCTGAGTATCTGCACCTGTGCGATGCGCTCGTCCGCGGCGGCGACGGCGGCAGCGGCGGCCAGACCGTCATCTGCCTCGTATCGCACCATCCGCCACACGGGGACACCGAGCGCCTCGAGGGCCTCGGCCACCACGGGGATCTGGGAGAGGATCTCCGGCTCCATCCCCTCGCTCGTCTTGTACCCCTCGTACAGGTCGTTGCGGAAGCTCTCGATCTCGTGGTCCATCGACACGGCCACGTGGGTGGCACCCGACGACAGCAGCTGGAGCGTGGACGTGACGACGCCGCGCGTGGCGGAGAGGGGCGGCGGCGTGCGGTGGCGCACCGCCTGGCCGAAGTGCTGGCGGTAGAGCTCGTACGTGCCGTCGATGAGATGGACGATCACGCGTCAGCTGACCTGTGTGAGCCCGCCGTCAACCACGAAGACCTCGCCCGTCACGTACTTGTTGCGCACGAGCGCCAGCACGGCCTCGGCGCAGTCGTCCGGCGTCGCCGACCTCTTGATGGGGTTGATCGCGGCGATGCCGGCGTGCTGGGTGGTCCAGTCGGCAGTCCACGGGGTCTCCACCAGGCCCGGCGCCACGGCGTTGAACCGCACCGGGCCGTGGCTCTTGGCCATGAGGCGGGTCATCTGGTTGAGAGCTGCCTTCGTCATGGAGTACGCAATAGAGGATCCCATCGGGCGCACACCGGCAACCGACGTGATGTTGACGACATGGCCGTCCTTCGACGCGCGGAGCAGCGGCATCGCTGCCTTGGTGAGCCACCACGTGCCGAAGACGTTGACCTCGAAGGTCCGCATGAAGATCTCGTCGGTCAGGGAATCGAGGTCGCCGTGCGGCACCAGCGTGGTCCACCCCGCGTTGTTCACCAGCAGGTCGACGCCGCCGAACCGTGCGACCGTCTCGTCGAGCAGGTTCTGGCACTGTGCCTTGTCGCTGATGTCCGCCTGGACGTAGTGCGACTCACCGGGGAGCGCGGCGGCAACCGCCCTGCCTGCCTCCACGCTGCTTGCGGAGTTCACCACGACCTTCGCGCCCAGTTCCGACAGCCGTTGTGCCGTGCGTTCGCCGATGCCGCTGGACGACCCCGTGACGATCGCGACCATTCCCGAGAGTTCCGACATGACCCACCTCCGTGTGCGTGTCCGCTCATGGTAGGTCGGCGACAGGGGCGGGGCGTCAGCCACCGAGGTACGAACGGATGCTGGCCTCGAACACCACGGTGAGCAGCGCCCCCGCGCCGAGTGCCGGGCCGAACGCGAAGAAATGGCGCCTGTCCCGCCTGACCAGCAGCACCACCAGTGCCTGCACCCCGGCGATCACGAAGGACACCATCAACGCGAGCACCACGTTCCCGATGGCCAGCCACCCGAGGTGGAGGCCGGTCATCATCGCGAAGGTCACGTCGCCACCGCCCAGGTCACCGCGCGACAGAAGCCGGAACACGCGCATGACCGCCCACGAGAGCCATGCCCCGAGGATTGCCCACCACCACCTCGACCACTCAGCCTGCACGGACGAGGCGAGGAACAACAGGAACAGCCCGGTGGCGGCCGCCCCGCGCGAGCGCGACCTCGGGAGAAGATGGGTGTCGATGTCCACGGCCACCTGCTGGAGGACGTTCGTCGAGAACAACATGAACGCGAACATCGCGAAGAAACCGTTGAGCCGTAGTGCGATGCCGTGGACGGTGGCCGCGTTCAGGAGACCAACGAGAACGGGGAACCCGGGAGCGGTGTGGAACGTTCCCCTGAAGAACCCGGTGCCGCGGAAGTTGACGTCGGCGATGACGAGGCGGGCCCTCCTGGCCGCACCCACACCGAAGAGAAACGCGACGA
Source organism: Actinomycetota bacterium (assembly GCA_009920715.1). Classification (GTDB taxonomy): domain Bacteria; phylum Actinomycetota; class Acidimicrobiia; order Acidimicrobiales; family Ilumatobacteraceae; genus UBA2093. The sequence continues at coordinate 12,607 of RFZO01000022.1, forward strand.
GCGGCCAGAGAACTTCGCGCACCCTCCATGTCTACTGGACGCGGCGAAACCAGTGCTGTCGGTCCTCGCCGCTCGTCCCCCGACGACGGCGCTGTTACTCCTGCACGAGCTCGATGAGCGTGCCGAAGCTGCCCTTCGGGTGCATGAACGCCACGGTGGTCCCGCGGCTGCCGGGGCGCGGTGCCTTGTCGATCGGTGTGGCCCCTGCCGCGACCATGGCCGCCAGTGCCTCCGCACAGTCCTTCACGCGGTAGCCGATGTGGTGGAGCCCCTCGCCGCGCTTCTCGATGGCCTTGGCCACCGGGGATTCGGGGGTGGTGGGCGTGAGCAGCTGGATGTAGCTCTCGGCGACCTTCAGCAGTGCCTCCTCCACTCCGTCGCTCTCCACGGTCTCGCGGTGCTCGACCTCCGCGCCGAACGCACGCTGGTAGTAGTCGATCGCGGCCTCGAGGTCGCGCACGGCGATGGCCACATGGTCAATCTCTGTCAGAAGCATCGTCATCTCCTTCTTGTGGCCTAGCGGCGGAACCAGTTCAGTTTGTCGGCGACCTTGGCGCGCAGCTCGTGGTCATCCACACCGAGACCCTCCTGCGGCGAGAGGCAGAGAACGCCGAGCTTGCCCTCGTGCATGTTGTGGTGCACCTGGTAGGCGGCCTCCCCCGTCTGGGCGAGATCGAACACCTGGGACATGACCGGGTGGATCATGCCCTTTGCGATCAGGCGGTTCGCCTCGTACGACTCCTTGTAGTTGGCGAAGTGGCTGCCCACCAGCTTCTTCAGGCGCATCCAGAAGAAGCGGTTGTCGAATTCCATCATGAAACCGCTGGTCGCGGCGCACGTGACGACGGTGCCGCCCTTCTTGGCCACGTACATCGATGCGGCGAAGGTGCTGCGGCCCGGGTGCTCGAACACGATGTCCGGGTCCTCGCCCACTAGCCCGCGGATGTCGGCCCCGAGACGGCGCCACTCGCTCTCGTTGTGGGTGTTGTCGTCGTTCCAGAACCTGTAGTTGGCCGCCTTGCGGTCGATGACCGCCTCGCAGCCCATCTCGCGGAGGATGTCGGCCTTGTCGGGCGACGAGACGACGCCAACGGGGATGCCGCCGCCGTTCAGCACGTACTGCACGGCGTACGCACCGATGCCGCCGGTGGCACCCCAGATGAGCACCACGTCGCCCTGCTTCATGTTTGCACCGTTCTTGGAGACGAGCATGCGGTAGCTGGTGCTGTTGCAGAGCGCGTTCACCGCGGCCTCCTCCCACGTGAGGTGGGCCGGCTTCGGCATCAGCTGGTTCGCCTTCACGATGGCGACGTCGGCGAGACCGCCGAAGTTCGTCTCGTAACCCCAGATGCGCTGGTTGGAGCCCATCATGGAGTCGTCGTGCGAGGACGGGTCCTGGTCGTCGACATGGTTGCAGTGCACCGTGACCTTGTCGCCCGGCTTCCACGTGCGCACGGCACTGCCGACACGCAGCACGACACCGGAGGCGTCCGAGCCCACCACCTGGTAGTCACGGTCGTGTCGCTTGGCCCATTCGCTCTCGCGGCCCAGGCGCGCCATCGGGCCGAACGTGCTGACCGGCTCGAAGAGGGAGCTCCACACCGTGTTGAAGTTGATGGACGAGGCCATGACCGCGATTGCCACCTCGTCGGGGGCGATCTCCGGCATCGGCACCTCACCCACGTGGAGCGACTTGCGGGGGTCCTTCTCGTTCGACGGGACTCCCTCCCACATCTTCTCCTCGCTCTTGAGGACGTGGGCCGCGCGGTAGGTGCTGGGGAGGGGGATGGCCGCCAGCTGGTCGCCTGTGGCGCCGTTCTGGATGGCCTCGAGGATCTTTTCCATCCGTGTGACGATAGCGATGCGGGCGGGGTCATCTCCTAGCCTGACGGGGTGGCATCCGACCGTCGGGTGCCCTGACCAGGAGGTACAACATGGCCGGTTCGTACATCGTCGCAGGAGCCCGCACCCCCATCGGAAAGATGAGCGGCGCACTGGCCGGGTTCTCCGCCGCGGACCTCGGCGGGTTCGCCATCAAGGCCGCGCTCGAGCGCGCCGGTGTGAAGCCCGAGGAGGTCGAGCACGTGATCATGGGACAGGTGCTCATGGCCGGCCAGGGACAGGTTCCCTCGCGTCAGGCCGCGTCGAAGGCCGGCATCCCCATGAACGTCCCGTCGGTCAACATCAACAAGGTGTGCCTGTCGGGCCTCAACTCCATCTATCTCGCCGACCAGATGATCCAGGCCGGCGAGGCCGACATCGTGGTGGCCGGCGGCATGGAGAGCATGACCAACGCGCCGTACCTGGCGATGGGTGCGCGCGGCGGTTTCCGCTACGGGCACACCGAGCTGTCCGACGCGATCATCAAGGACGGCCTGTGGTGCGCGTTCGACGCATGCCTCATGGGTCTCGGCACGGAGCGCTACGCGGCGGGCGGCATCTCGCGCGAGCAGCAGGACGACGCGGCGATGAAGTCGAACCAGCGCGCCGCCGCCGCAATCGCATCCGGCAAGCTCGCCGAGGAGATCGTCGAGGTCGGCGTTCCCCAGCGCAAGGGCGACCCGGTCATGGTGAAGAACGACGAGGGCGTGCGCGCCGACACCACCATGGATTCGCTCGGCGGCCTGAAGCCGGCGTTCGACAAGGAGGGCACGATCACCGCGGCGAACGCCAGCCAGATCTCCGACGGTGGCTCCGCAGTCGTGGTGATGTCGAAGAAGGCGGCCGAGGCACGGGGTGTGAAGCCGCTCGGCGAGATCCTCGGCTACGGCATGGTCGCCGGGCCCGACAACGCGTCGTTGCTGCACCAGCCCGCACGCTCCATCCTCCGCGCGCTCGACCGGGCGAACATGAAGGTCTCCGACATCGACCTGTTCGAGCTGAACGAGGCGTTCGCCGCGGTCGGCATCGCCTCCATGAAGGAACTCGGCATCACCGACGAGATCGTCAACGTGAACGGCGGTGCGATCGCGCTCGGCCACCCGATCGGCATGAGCGGCAACCGTCTCGCACTGACCATCCTGCACGAACTCCGTCGCCGCGGCGGCGGTGTGGGTGCGGCCGCACTGTGCGGCGGCGGCGGGCAGGGCGACGCAATCCTCGTCCGTTCGCTCTGACCGAAGCACGCACGACGTGACCCGGGCACCGCTCGAGCGTGCGGCGCATCTCGCACGCTGGGTGGTGCTGGCAACCTGCGTGGGTGCCGCCGCCGGGATGCTGTCCGCGGCGTTCATCGAGGCACTCGACTGGGCGGGTCGCACCCGCGGTGATTCCGCATGGTTGGTGTGGCTGCTCCCCCTCGGCGGACTCGCCGTCGGTGCCTCGTACCACTACCTCGGAAAGGGCCTGGAGCGGGGAAGCAACCTGCTGATCGAGCAGATCCACGGGCACACCCGGTGGATCCCCGTGCGCATGTCGGTCCTCATCTTCGTGTGCAGCGTTGTAACGCATGTCGTCGGCGGGTCTGCAGGTCGCGAGGGTGCCGCACTCCAGCTGGCCGCAGGCGTGACCGACCCGGTCAGCAAACGACTGGGTCTCCGCCAGGCCGACCGTGCGGTGATGCTGGTCGCGGCGATCGCCGGCGGATTCGGGTCCGTGTTCGGCGTGCCGGTCACGGGGGCTGTGTTCGCCCTGGAGGTGCAGCGCGTCGGACGGGTGCGCCACGAGGCGATCGTGCCGGCGTTCGTCGCGAGTTTCGTCGGTGACGCGGTGGTCCGGGGCATCGGCATGGAGCACACGCACTTCCCCACGGTGCCCGCATTCACCTGGGACGCGGCACTCGCCGCCGGCCTGCTGCTGCTGGGGGTGGCGGGCGGACTGGCGGCGATGGCGTTCGTGGGACTCACCCACTCCGTGCGCGAGGTGCTCTCGCGCCGGGTCGCCTGGTACCCCGCGCGGCCCCTCGTCGGCGGAGTGATCGTGGCCGCGCTGGTGCTGGCGCTCGACTGGCGCGACTATTCGGGTCTATCGCTGCACCTCGCCTCGAACGCCTTCGGCGGGTCAGTGGAGGGTGACTCATGGGCGAAGCTGCTGCTGACCGCGGTCACCATCGGCAGCGGGTTCGTGGGCGGTGAGTTCATCCCCCTTCTCGTCACCGGTGCACTCATGGGCGCAGGACTCGCCGACATCATCGGGGCCGACGTTGCCCTGTTCGCCATGGCGGGTGCACTCGCTGTGCTTGCAGGGGCGACGAACACACCGGTGGCGATGATGATCCTCGGCATGGAGTTGTTCGGCGGTGGCGGCGCCGCTGTGTTCGCCGTGGCCTGCGTGACGGCGTACGCGTGCAGCGGGCACAAGGGGATTTACCACGCACAGCCCGTGTCGGCGCACAAGTCCGGCGTACGGGAGTGACCCGCCGGGGAAATCTGCTCAGTCCTCGATGGGGGTGCGGTTCGACAGAGCCCGGCCGAGCGTGAGCTCGTCGGCGAACTCGAGATCGCTGCCCACGGGCAGGCCGCTGGCGATGCGGGTGACGGTGATGTCCAGCGGGCGAAGACACCGCGAGATGTAGAGGGCGGTGACGTCGCCCTCGGTGTTGTTGCTGGTGCACACGATGACCTCGGTGACCGGCTCGGTGCGGAGCCGGTTGACGAGTTCACGGATCTTGATGTCCTCGTGGCCGACACCGGCGAGAGGGTCGATGACACCGAGAAGCACGTGGTACGTGCCGCGGAACTCACCCGTCCGCTCGATGGCGGCGAGATCTCGGGCATCCTCGACGACACAGATCTTCGTCGCGTCGCGTTTGGTGTCGTTGCAGACGGTGCAGAGACTGTCGTCCGAGAGGTTGAAGCACCGCTCGCAGAAGCGCACCTTCTGCTTCGCCTCGACGATCGCCCGCGCGAGCCGGGCCACGTCCTCGTCCTCCGACTTGATGAGGTGCAGCGCGACGCGTTGTGCGGTGCGCGGGCCGATGCCGGGGAGCCGGCTGAACTCGTCCATCAGAGCCTGGACCGCCGGCGTGTACGGGGTTGCCACGCGCTACTTCTTCTTCGGGCTCTTCTGGCCCTTCGCGGGTGCGTCCTCCACGTGACCCTCGGGGAAGAACTGGCGCAACGTCTCGAGACCGAGGTCATCGGTTGCCTCCTCGGGGAGGATGTCAGCAGGGTCGACCGGGCTGGTGTCGTCGGCGGCGACGTCGTCGACAATGGTCTTCTTCGGCGGCGGTGCCGGACGTTCGGTGGCCGCGGTGTCGTCCTTCACCAGGACGACCGAGTACCCGGGACCGCACAGTCTCTGCACCGCTTCGGTGACTCCGGGGACATGCTGCTGCACCTTCTCGAGCGGTGTGTTCTGGAGCATGCGCACCGTGACCACCTTTCCGTCGACACCGTCGACGGTGGCGGAACGGAAGTACGCCTTGGCAACGGGCTTCAGTGCATCGATGATCTGGGGCCACAGTCGTGCAGGGTCACTTCCGCCCGCGGGCGCGCCGTCAGCCGGCGCGTCGACCGGGGACGGAGACGCCACGGCGGGTTCGGGTGGCGCGACGGGTTTCTGCTGTTCCGACGGCTTCGGCACCGGGGATGACGGGTCACGGCCCGCGGGCGCCGCCCGTCCGCCGATGCGCGCGCGGCCCGTGGACGGGTCGACGGGCGGCGGCGGGAGAGCCGAGATCCCGTTCGCGGCGAGCTGGGCCACCCGCTCCTCGAGCGCGGCAATGCGGCCGATGAGCACGTCGTTCGAGTCGTCGAGGTCGGGAGACGACAGCCGCACCATCGCCACCTCGAGCAGCAGACGTGCATCAGGTGCGTGGCGCATCTCGACGAGTGTCTGGCCGAGCACCTCCATGACGCGGACGACCGTGCGGTTGCCGAGCGACCGCGCCCGCACCGAGATCTCCTCCACGCGCGCGGCCGGGAGCTGCACGAGTTCGGGTGCGAGGACGGAGAGGAACGAGTCGCGCATGGTGCGCACGATGTCCTCGGCGAACGTGCGCGGGTCGCGTCCCAGCTGCATGGCCTTCGCCACCGCGGCGAGCACGCGTGCCTGGTCCTTCGCGGCGAGTGCGTCGAGGAGCTCGTCGGTTGTGTGCGCCGCCTCCGGCTCGCCGCCGCCGGACACCACGATCTCGAGTGCGGACAGGGTGTCGCGCGCGCTGCCGCCACCCTGGCGCAGGACCGCCCCGATCGACTCCTCGTCGACCTGCAGCGCCGCCTCCTTGATGACGAACCGGACGTACTTCTCGAGCTCGGCGGCGGGAAGGAGATGGAACTGGAGGTGCTGGACTCGGCTGCGGATGGTGTCGCTGACCTTCTGCGGGTCGGTGGTGGCGAGCACGAACACCACATGTTCCGGCGGTTCCTCCAGGGTCTTCAGCAGGGCGGCCTCGGCCCCTTTGGTGAGCATGTGGACCTCGTCCAGGATGAAGACGCGGTGGCGTCCCGGGCTGGAGAGGGAGGCCGACTCGATGAGATCGCGGATCTCCTGGACGCCGTTGTTGCTGGCGGCGTCGAGCTCGAGCACGTCGTAGCTGTTGCCGGCCTCGACTGCCCTGCAGCTGTCGCATTCGCAGCAGGGTTCGCCGTCCACGGGCGCGACGCAGTTCAGCACCTTCGCGAGGATCCGCGCCGTGGTGGTCTTGCCGGTGCCGCGAGGACCGGAGAACAGATATGCCTGCCCCTCGCGGCCCGCGATGACCGCGTTGCGCAGCGCCCTGACGATGTGTTCCTGGCCGTACAGTTCCGAGAACTTGCGGGGGCGGAACCGCCTGTAGAGGGACTGGGTGGCCATTGCTGTGACCCTACCAACAGCGTGGTTATCGCCCGGAGAGCGCACAATCGACACCCGATAGCGAGGCGCGGGGTCGACTAGTTGAGTACCGTTTTCACACCCATGCGTCGCCTGCTCGCTCTCCTCTGTGCCTTCTTCGGAATGGCCGTGCTCGGGTCGTCGGCCGCACTCGCGGAGGGCACCAACACGCTCGAGTCGTCGAGTCCCGCGGCGGGAGAGACAATCACCGTCGCACCCACCCAGCTGCAGCTCCGTTTCATGGCTCCGGCGGGCACGGCGGAGCAGGTCGCCCAGATGGGGCTCGCGCTCACCTGCGACGGCCGGCTCATCGGTCTCGGTGCGCCGCAACTCGGGAGTGACGGTGTCACGGTGTCCGCCGCTCTCACCCAGGTTCTGAACAACGGATCCTGCTCCGTCAGCTGGAAGCTGGCGGACGGCTCCACCGGCACCTTCACCTTCACGTCCAACACGCAACCCACCACGACCGCCGCAGGCCCGGGACCCACGCAGCCCACCGTCCCCGGACAGCCGGAGACGGCAGCCCCCACGGAGCGACGGCTCGGTGGCCCCATCGGCCTGGCGCGGGTGATCGCGTTCCTCGCCGTCAGCGCCCTGTTCGGCGGCCTCCTCTTCATCCGCTACATCTGGGTGGAGGGCGTGGAGTACGGGATCGGCGAGAGGTACTTCCGCCTCGTGTCGGTGGCGGCCTCTGTCTCCATGGTCCTGCTGGTGTCGCTCGTGACAGCCTCGGAGACCACCAACTCCCTCGGCGGTTCGTTCCTGCCGACCTCCTGGTTCTCGCTCTACGACACCACCGAGGGCCGTGCGTTGCTGGTGCGTCTCATCGCGGTGCTGGCACTCGTCTACTTCGCGTGGGTGCCCGCCCGCATCTTCGAGCCCACCAACGTGCCCCAGTCGACAGCGGCACTCATCTTCCTCGCGCTCTCGTACGGGTTCGACCGCGCCACGGGGCGCAGCCTGGTGATCGGTGTGGTGGTCGCCATCCTCCACATGGCACTCGTGATGGCCTGGGTGGGCGCGGTCGCCATCATCTGGCGCGTCATCCTGTTCGGCCCGGGGGACGTTGACCTGGTGCACGCACTGCGCGGCTGGGCCCGGGTCGGCACGCCGCTCACGGTCGGGATCATCGTGACGGGTGCGGTGCAGGTGTGGCGGCTCGACGGTCTCAGCCTCGTGAACAGCGGTCACGGACGCATGATCCTGCTGAAATCGCTCGTTGTCGGCCTGCTCGTGTTCGTGAGCGCCGCGGTGCGTGCGTTCATCATGCAGCGGCTGCGCAAGGCGACGAACCTTGACGACCGCATGGTGGCGCGACTGAAGCGCCCTGTGGGTGTGGAGCTCTCGCTCAGCATCGCCGTGCTGGCCGCATCAAGCGTGCTCATGTCGATGCGCCCCCCGTACGTGCTGCCGCGCGAGAAGGGCCCGAAGGACCAGTACGCGATCGTGCAGGACATGACCGGCGCCGACGACTTCCGGGTGCGCGTGTCGGTCACGCCCGGCAACGTGGGCAACAACCGCCTGCTGGTGGAGCTGTTCGGTCCGGAGCGCATCCAGAACTTCACCGTGTCGCTCACGCCGGCCAACCCCTCGTTCAGCGGCTACCGGGTCTTCGTGCCCATCACCCGTCCCGGCGCGGCGCTCCTCACCGAGGAGACGGGGATGAAACTGCTCGCGCCGGGCGACTGGACCATCAAGGTGGAGGGCACCACCACCACCGGTGAACTCACCCCGCTCACGGGGTCGTTCGTGGTGGCGGACGGAGTCACCGTGACCACGGTCGCGAACAAGGACATCAAGGCCACCACGACCACCGCCCCCGCGGCCCCCGACCCGGCAGCCACCACGA
>RFZO01000211.1 GCA_009920715.1 Actinomycetota bacterium
GTGTCGAGGGTCTCGCTGAGTGTCCCGATCTGGTTCACCTTCACGAGAACGCTGTTCGCGACCTTCCTGTCGATGCCCATCTGCAGGCGGCGGGCATTCGTGACGAACAGGTCGTCGCCGACAAGCTGCACCTTGGACCCGACGGCGTCGGTGAGTTCTGCGACCTGGCCGAATGGGCACACGCCAGAGCCCACGTTGGACTTCGCTTCGTCGCTCACGCCAGAGGATCTCAACCTCCCGTACCCCGTCGTGTTTGGAACGCCGGGCGTCACGGGCGGGCTGACATACCCGGCCTACGAGGGGAGCATCGCCGTCCACGTCTCGCGGGACGAGGGGCCGTCGCTCGCCGCAGGGTGGACGGGGCCGTATATCGTCATCGCCGGACATCGCGTCCTGGCCGATACCGTGTACCTGTACACGGAGTCGATCAGTAACGACACATGGGACTACAACAAGCCGTTCGGTGGAGCGGACCCACAGGACAATGGATTCGTTGTCTACCATGTCACCGACGCCCTCGGGCGCGAGGTGGCCGTTGTCCCCGGCGTGTTTACGTCTGGCGCCTCCACGGACCTCGTCAACGGGATCGAGGTATCGAGCCTAGGCGCAAATTTTCTGAACGTTGAGCTAAACGATCAGAGTTACCGCGCGAGCTCCGACGGAAACGGCGGACGGATTTACGTTCCGATCTACGTCGGGTGGTACGACCGCACGCGCTCCGACCTCGGCGGCGGAATGGTCGGAGAGGATGGCGAGCTTGTCCGCGGCGCGGGCGATGTGCTCCGCTACCTGCTCACGCAGACCGGGTTGAAGGTGGACGCCGGGCGTATGGCGACGGCAGCGGCGGCGGTGAACCACATCAAAGTCGATTGTGCCATCGACGCGCGTGTCCCGATCTGGGAATGGATCCAGAGCAACATGCTCGAGATTCTACCGATCAGCATGGCGAACGGACCCGCTGGGATCTACCCGATAGTATGGCGCTACGATGCCACCGCACGCGATGCCGTCGCAGCGATCGACGCAGACGTCAACCCGACGGTGCAACGCGCCTCCCGCGTGCGCGTCGATTCATCGAAGATCAAGAACAGGATCCGTCTCAACTTCTGCGTGAACCGACGCACGGGGAACGCCATGCAGTATCGGATCGTCTCTGGCACGTACGACGCAGACGATCCGAGCTCGCGTGCGTCGCACATCTGCGCCGTGTCGCAGGCCAGGTACAAGACGAGTCGGGACACCGGCATCCGCGACGACGAGATCACGACGTCGATCATCTGGGACGTTGCGAGCGCAGACGCCATACTCGCCATCCGCGCACGGGCGTACGCCCTCGCGCATCGGACGGTGGACTACGTGCTACCGGTGAGCGACTACGACAAGCTCGAGCGGGGCGACATCGTGACGCTCACCGACTCGGAGATCGCGATGTCCGGCCAGGTGTGCATCGTCCGAGAGATACAGTACGACGTGAGCGACACGATCGCCGTGTCTCTGCTCATCATCGAAGATCCTGCCAGGGATGGTCTCTGATGCCCGCCGCACGTCGTCCGATCAGCCATCAGGCCGCGCACACCGCAGGGCAGCGTGACGCGCTCGTCGGGAACCTCGACGCCGTGTCGCGCCTTCGTGTTCGCGTCGCCTCCGGGCAGCAGACGATCGAGACGGTGCGCCGGGCGTTGAAGGTCATCGCAGGGAGCGGGATCAGTCTGAGCCTCACCGATGGCGGTGCTGGGACGGAAGAATCGCAGCTTACGATCACGAACACGGGCGGAGGTGGCGGAGGTGGCGCCTCGACGACTCAGGTGATGGCCTATCGGCTGTTCACCGCGGGCGTGGGTGCAAGCTCCACCACCGCGCTCTCGACGGACTACACGATCGCCGTTGATGCTACGGCGACGTTCGCGACGGTCAACCTCCCGGCGGCGTCGTCCGTCACCGGTCAGATCTTCGCGGTGAAGCATCTCGCCTCGAGCTCCAACAGCGTCACCATTGACGCATCCGGCGTCGAGACCATCGACGGCGCCACCACCGCGACGCTAACGCCTGGTGCTGCGATGACGGTACAGAGCACCGGTAGTGCGTGGGTCATCCTCTGAAGCACCGCAGCGCACATGGCGAGATATGCGATACACTCGCGATGTGAGGCAGGCGATGGCAACTCCGGATCTGGCTGAGCTCTTTTCCCAGCATATGAAGAACACCAGCGTGGACCGGCGTGAACAGACGCAGGAGTTCCGCGCTATTATCGGGGAATTGCGGAACGACATCCGTGTCCTCGGCGTTCTCGGCCTCCTCGGTATGCTTGCCCTCGCCGGTGTCCAGGTGGTGACGCCTGACGTCAAGCTGACGCCTCCGGGGACTCCGGTGTCTACGATCGACATCTCGACGCCCGTGCTGCATGACGCCGACCTTCCGGCGATCCACGGCACCGCCAACGCGACGGAGTAGCGCATGGGCAAGATCGACGCAGGAGAGGCGGCAGACATCGCGGCGGAGGCCGTGGCGCTCATTGAGCACATCCGTTCGTCTCTGACGAAGGACGACGATGGTGTCGTCCGCCTCGATCCAGTCGAAGGTCGCAAGCTGGTCCGTCATCTCCTGAGCCTGACGAAGGCGATCGCCTTCGCCGTCATCGACTGAGGTACACATGGCTACGCCCGAATACCGCATCCTCAAGGTCGCATCTGGCACGCTCTCAAGCGCCGGGAGCTCCACGAAGGCGACGATCTCGATCACGGACTCTGCGCACGTCGTGCGCCTCTACCGGGTGAAGGTCGTTCGCACGGCTGGTACCGCGACGACGTTCACGCCGCGGATCTACTCGTCATCGAGCGGAACGGCGAACGCCATCACGCAGGAGTTCGCGGGTAGCTCGACGGCGATCGCGGACATCTGCGACGTTGCGCTCGATGGCGTGTACTGCTCGACGGATGCGGCCGGGGCGATCTACCTCGAGCCAGGCCCCACGGGTGTCTCCACCGACAACGTGTTCTCCTATGTCGTCGTCTACGAGGTGATGGCATGACGACCCAGGTAAAGCCATCGAAGGCGTCGACTTCCACGACGACCGTCGCCGGATTGTATGGCAACGGCGGGGATGGTGTGCTCAGCGTCGTCGGTACCTACACCGCGACGACGGAGCGGCAGTGGCAGACGCTGACGATCCCGTCCGGTGGCGTCTACAAGCCGGCTGGTTACCGCACGTTTGTCAAGGGCACCTGTACCATCGACGCGGGCGGGTCGTACAACGACGACGGCAACGCGGCAGTAGGCACGACCCAGGGCGCGGCGCTCACCTCGCGCGCCTACCTCGGCGGTGCGGGTGGTGTCGGTGGCGCTG
>RFZO01000212.1 GCA_009920715.1 Actinomycetota bacterium
CCCGCCCCCGGCGAACCACCGCATCCTCGAGGGTGATGCCCTCGCGTGGGCGACCGAGGAGGTCGCCCGCGAGAACCACAACGAACGCACCACCGGAGACGTGTGGTGACCACCCACCCGAAGGGGGTGAGTCACGTCCCCGAAAACGGTAACCATCGGTCGTGAGGACCACATGTACGACACCACCCTGCCGAACCACGCCATCGAACCCGCCATCCACCGGTTCGCCCGACAGCGGGCACGAAACATCATGCGCGCCGCACCGCCCGCCGTGGTGGACGCCATGGGCGGCGAGGAGCGCATCGTGCGGATGTGCCTGCGCGACGCAGCACGGGCGTCCGTCGCGCTGACCGTGCCGCCCCGCGTGCGGCTCGAGCGCATGGTCGCACACTGGTCGCAGGTCCTGACGTTGGCAGATGCCGGTCACCCCCCGCCCGACGAGGAGGACCTCATCAGCCTCGAACTCGACGGCATCCTGCGGACGCGCGTCGCCGAACTCGAGGCCGCCCTGGCGTCCGGGGACGTCGACGGGGCGTTCCGCATGTTGCGGAACATGACCGTCGCACGGGACGGCGAGGAGCAGCCCGCAGCCGTCGCCGTGCCCGACACCCTGGACCCCGACTCAGCCTACTGGCTCGACCTGGCCCAGGACACCTGAACACGGTCGGTCCGACCCGTCGGGGGTCGGTGTACCCCATGCGAACCAACGGAGGACCCCATGACCGACCTCGCAGCCGATCTCGCCGCACTCGCACCCATCATCGACGCCATCGGCGTCCGCCGAGCAGATCTGCTCGGCCTTTGTTTCAGCGGGTGGGAGAACCACGTCACCATCCACGTCCGGGGGGACGTGGCCTCCCGCGTCGTCCTGTCCCACGGGGACGTGGGGACGCTCAGCGAACTGACCCACGCCCCCGAGGGGACCGTCCCGGCGACCCACAGCCGCGTGACCCTCCGCACCCGCACCTCGACGGGGCGGGCGGTCCAGATCCTCTGGGTCACCCAACACGCGGCGGTCTGACCGGCTACGGGGCTACCGCTCGGTGTAGGCCCAGGGGTGCGTCTCCTGCAGCGGGGGGACGTAGTCGTCAGGGGGTGTCGACCAGGAACTGCTGGTCGCGCCACGGGACAACTGCTTCATGACACGGGCGGCGTCCGCGACACTCGATTCCCACAGGTTGAAGGGCAGTGCCTGAGCCTTCCGGGCGAGCAACTTCAGCTTCCCCAACTTCGGGTTGAACTCGAACATGAAGTCGCGGGTGTTGTCGTCGTCGATCTCAACGGAGATGCGGACTCCGAACACGGCGTTCTCGTAATACACGTCCTCGACCGCCGACACGCCGAAGGCCACCTTCGCCGCCTCGCGGAAAAACGTGGTCACGGGCTCACTGCCGAGCGTGCTCGACCCGATGGTCAGGGCCTCCGACGCACGCTTCGACCCGGCCACACGCTCCGTGACGAGCGGGAGGATGTGTTCGCGGAGTTCGGGACGGGTGTGCGCCAGGCGGATGAGGCCTGCGCGGAGCTGACGGTCGGACATCGGGGGTTCTCCAGTAAGGGTCCAACCGACCGCGACGGATAGGACGGCTAACGACCCAGGAACGACGCCACACGACCCCGAACTCCCTCGGGGTCGGACTCGACCTCGGACTCCCAGATGACGAGGCACTCGAGGCCCACGTCCGCGTAGGCCTCGATGAGTTCCCGCTCGTGCTCGAACGGCACTTTGCCCGTGAACATCTTGGAGTGCCAGAAATCGCCGAACGCCTCGACCACCTTGGTGGACCCACGGAACGGGTGCTCGGGGTCGCAGTCGGGACGGACAACGACGAAGTCCGGGTTCTTGTGCCGATCCAGCAACGGCAGGAACCGCCAGTACCTCCCGTCCCCGGTGAACCGCAGGACGCCATCGGGGGCCAGATCCAAGACTTTCAGTTCCAAGTTGTTCGGCCCATTCCGGAACCGACCCAGCATCACGGGGTACGGAACCCCGTGCCGTTCCATGTTGGTGGCGACGACGCGTTCCCACCAACCCTCCATGTGGGACGGGTGTTCCACCCCATAACGCTCCCGCATGACCCGCTGGATCTCAGCCTTGCCCTCGTCCGAGGCGAACCAGTGTGACCCGTACCGCTCGTGGTGCGTCTCCAACTGCCTCGCACGAACCTCAGGGTGCATCCCCGTCCACGGGACACCCCAACGCTCAATGTTCGTCTCCCGCTGCTTGTCCTTCACGGCATCCGTGCGCTGGGGGAACGCATCGCCGTACCGGTCCAGGTTCGTTGCCCGAGCCTTCTCGGTCAGCACGGGTGATCCCATCAGTTCGCCCCCGTACCGCCCGACGGTCGTCGCCCTGGTCCTCGCGCGGATCTCGGCGACCTGCTGGGGGCTCGTGACGCCGTGCTTGGTTTCCCAGTGGGCGCGCACTTTCGCCTTCACGTCCTCGCGCGCGAACGGGTTGTCGGCACCCCTCAGCACGGGCCGTTTACCCTCCAACGACGCCTGTACCTTGTCGAAGGTCGATGCCTCGCGGCTGAACGGGTTGGCCGCCCCGTACCGTTCGACGTTCGTCGCCGCGACGCGGGCGCGGACCTCATCGGATTGGTGGGGGTGTTCGACGCCGTACCGGGAAAGGGACGTCGAACGCATACGGGACCGCCTCACCCCTTCCGCGTCCCTGGACTTCCAGGCATCGCACTTGACCCTGTGCCGCTTCATCTGCGTCGTTTTATGTTAAACCAAACCGAAAAGTAGATAGTTATGCTTGGGATTTTGGTAATCAAACCTATGGTGGAAATAACGATACCATGTCTGGAGTTTATAAAAAAGCAGGTAACTATACGGTAACCGTTACTATGACAGATAATTCGATTGCTTGTAGTGCGATTTCCACATTTAAAGTTCAGGTAAAGCCGTTACCAACGCCAAGTTTTACAGTAAATAAAATAAAAGTTTGCCCTAATTTTCCAGTTCAATTTACAAATACTTCGCAAGAAGGAACAGATTTTGTATGGAATTTTGGAGAGGGTAGTTATTCAGGTAAGACTCCTCCACCAACTATTTACACGAAAGAGGGAGATTATACTGTTTCTTTAGAAACAAAAGGGAAAAATGGGTGTGTTGGTATAACGCAATTAAACAAATATATGTTAGTACACCAACTTCAGACTTTAAGCCTTCAGTAACACTTGGGGCAGACGAAGTGCTATATTTCGCTGCAGATGTAACTCCATTATACTTGGATCCAGAAGAGTTACTTCCGTTTTTTCCAGACGCTACGCTAATAGAAATAGGCGAATTGATGTCCGTTTTGTCATGTGGATACCTAAA
>RFZO01000213.1 GCA_009920715.1 Actinomycetota bacterium
CGCGAGGGACTCGCGAAGGACCTCGAGGGCTGGAACAAACAGTTCCTCGGCTGATGCCGAACTGAGTCACTCCACCAGCCGGAGGCCGCTCGGCGCGATCGACTGGTCGGCGAACGGCAGGTCCACCACGAACTCCGTGCGGTGCGCCGGGAACACGTGGTGGCTGACGAGCACCACCGCCCCGGCGGTGTCCGTGGTGGTGCGCGTGCACCGCAGAACGGGCGATCCGGCGGGCACCTTCAGGATCTTCGCCTCGTCCGCGGTCGCCGCATCGGCACCGATCGTCTGGGTGGCGCCGCTGAAGGGGATGTCGAGCAGTTCGTAGAACGGCGAGCGCTCCACGTCGGCACGCGAGAGGTTCTGGCCGAGGTCGGAGGAGCACCACACGGTGACGATTGCGAACGGGTCGCCGTCGGCGAGGTTCACGCGCCGCACCCGGAGCACCTGGCTGGAACCGAGGCTGCGTGCCACCTCCTTCGGCGCCTTCTCGAACGCGAATTCGAGGATGCGTCGCTCCGGCTTCATCCCGGACGCGCGCATCTGGTCCTCGATGGTGGCGAGGCGCGCGAGCGGCTGGCGGACGGTCTCCCCCGCCACGAACCAGCCGAACCCCTGCCTGGCGTTCACAAGTCCCTCGTCGCGCAGCACCTCGAGGGCCTTGCGCACCGTCACGCGGCTGACGGCGAACTCCTCGGAGAGCTCCGCCTCGCTCGGCATCAGGCGGCCGGCCGCGTACTCGCCGGATGTGACACGGACACGCAGTTCGTCGGCGATTTGGTGGTAACGGATTGTGCGCACTTGTATTAGAGTTGTCTACACAGAGGAAAAACGCAAGTCTTTGCCGCTTGCCGACCGAAAGGCTCCCCGCCATGGCTGTCACCGCAGGAACCCCCATCGAACTGGTCGAGGCCGTCTACGCCAAGCTCGCCGCCAACGTTGCCACCGGGCGCTCGCGCCTCGGGCGGCCGCTGACGCTCGCCGAGAAGATCCTCATCAACCACCTCGTCGACCCCGCCGGGCAGGAGATGGAGCGCGGACGCAGCTACGCCGACTTCAACCCGGACCGCGTCGCCATGCAGGACGCCACCGCCCAGATGGCACTGCTCCAGTTCATGACCGCAGGTCTCCCCTCCACCGCCGTGCCGTCCACCGTGCACTGCGACCACCTCATCCTCGCCAAGGTCGGCGCCAAGCTCGACCTGCGCGACGCGAACGACACGAACCGCGAGGTGTACGACTTCCTGCGCAGCGTCTCCGCCAAGTACGGCATCGGGTTCTGGGGCCCCGGCAGCGGCATCATCCACCAGGTGGTGCCGGCGGCCTCGGCATGGTGGCCATCGGTGTCGGCGGCGCCGACGCGGTGGACGTGATGACGGGCTTCCCGTTCAACGTGCGCTGGCCGAAGGTCATCGGCATCAGGCTCACCGGCTCGCTGTCCGGCTGGAGCAGCCCGAAGGACGTCATCCTCGAGGTCGCGCGTCAGCTCACGGTGGAGGGCGGCACCGGCGCCATCGCCGAGTACTTCGGTCCGGGCGCCGACACCATCTCGGCAACCGGCAAGGCCACCATCTGCAACATGGGTGCCGAGATCGGCGCCACCTGCTCGGTGTTCGGCTACGACGCGAACATGGCCACATACCTGAAGGCCACGGGCCGTGCCGCCATCGCCGCGGCCGCCGACAAGGTCGCAGAACACCTGCGCCCCGACGACGGTGCCCAGTACGACCAGGTCATCGAGATCGACCTGTCCGCGCTCAAGCCGCTCATCAACGGCCCGCACTCCCCCGACCGCGCCCACCGCACGGGCGCCGACGGTGTGGGCAAGGCCGCACGCGAGAACGACTGGCCGCTCGAGGTGTCCGCCGCCCTCATCGGCTCGTGCACGAACTCTTCCTACGAGGACATCACGCGCGCCGCGTCCATCGCCCGCCAGGCGGCGGCGAAGGGCCTGAAGGCACGCACAGAACTGCTCATCTCCCCCGGGTCGGAGCAGATCCGCGCCACCATCGAGCGGGACGGGCTGCTCGCCGACCTCGAGGCCATCGGTGCCACCGTGCTCGCCAACGCGTGCGGCCCGTGCATCGGCCAGTGGGAGCGCGCGGCCGACAAGACCGCCAAGCCGAACAGCATCGTCAACTCGTTCAACCGCAACTTCCCGAAGCGCGCGGACGGCTCCGCCAACACGCTGTCGTTCGTGACCAGCCCGGACACCGTCATGGCGATCGCACTGTCCGGCCGGCTCGACTTCGACCCCACCACAGACACCATCACGGCCGCCGACGGATCCGAGGTGCGCCTCGACGCCCCGGCCGGCGAGATCGTGCCCGCCAGGGGATACGACCCGGGTGTCGACACATTCACCGCCCCTCCGGCCGACGGCAGCTCCGTCGTCGTCGAGGTCAGCCCCACCAGCGACCGTCTCCAGCTGCTCGAGCCGTTCCCCGCGTGGGACGGGAAGGACTACCTGGAGCTGCCCGTGCTCATGAAGGCGAAGGGCAAGTGCACCACCGACCACATCTCGGCGGCGGGCAAGTGGCTGACCTACCGCGGGCACCTCGAGAACATCTCGGGCAACCTGTTCATCGGCGCCGTCAACGCGTACGACGACGCGGTCGGCGAGGGACTCGACATCACCGACGGCGGGCGGCGCATGTACCCGGACATCGCCAAGCGCTACAGCGAGGCCGGCATCCGCTGGTGCGCCATCGGCGACCAGAACTACGGAGAGGGCTCGTCGCGCGAGCACGCGGCCATGGAGCCACGCTTCCGTGGCGGCGTGGTGATCTTCGCCCGTTCGTTCGCGCGGATCCACGAGACCAACCTGAAGAAGCAGGGGCTCGTGCCGCTCACCTTCGCCGATCCGGCCACCTACGACGCCATCGGCGAGACCGACCGCATCAGCGTGCTGAACCTGCCGCCGGTGCCCGACAAGCCCGTGCAGTGCCGCATCACGAGGGCCGACGGCTCCACCGTGGACTTCGAGGCGAAGCACACCTTCAGCCCCGAGCAGGTGGAGTGGTTCAAGGCGGGTTCCGCACTGAACATCGTCCGCGCCAAGGTGGCCGCGGGCAAGTGACCGCACGGCGCGGTCAGCGCCGCGCCACGGGAATCGATCAGGTGTCGAAGCCGGGACGGCGGTCGTCCTCGGCCGTGGGGTCGCCCTTGTAGTTCGAGGGGAACGTTCGGCGCAGCTCGTCCTCGGTGGGTTCGCGGAACTCGCGGCCCTCGGGCGGCAGCAGTGCGCTGATGGCGTCCATGATGCGGCGCGTGTCCGCGTCGAGGTCGTCGAACTCGAGGTGCA
>RFZO01000214.1 GCA_009920715.1 Actinomycetota bacterium
GCGAGGAAGATCACCGTGGGGTTGGCCTTGATGATCGCCTCGGCGTTCATCTGCGGGTAGTCGTTGCCCTCCTCGACACCGTCGGCGATGTTCGCGATGCCCATGGACTTCAGGAGCGAACCGACGAACGTGTTCGACGTGACGCTGTACAGCGTGTTGTCGAGCTCGTAGAAGTAGGAGGCACCCTCGGGCGCAGTGACACCGGCCGTCGCCGCCTCGATTCTCGACTTCATGTCGGCGACGAGTGCGTCGGCGGCCTCAACCCGGTTCGTGGCGGCGCCGAGCTCCGCGATCTGGCGGTACACATCGTCCAGGCTGGCCGCGGCGGCGCCCGTCCACACCTTGATGGCAGGGTTGGCCGCCGTCAGCTGCTCGCTGATCTTGTTCATGTCGTTCGAGATGAGGACCAGGTCGGGCTCGTAGCCGAGGATCGCCTCCGCGCTCGGCTCGTATGCGGAGATCTCGGTCAGCTTCCCCGCCGCCTCGGCCGGCCAGTTGCTGAGGCTGTCGACGGCGACCAACTGGTCGCCCGCCCCTATGGCGTACAGCATCTCGGTCGCCGTGGGCGACAGGCTCACGATGCGGACCGACTCGACGGCATCTGCCGGCGCGGTCGTGTCCGTCGCGGTGTCCGATCCGCCGCACGCGGCCAGGAACGAGAGCGAGGCGGCTGCCAGAACGGCAACTCGCCTCGAGATGGATGGTTTCTTCATTGTTCTTCCTCCGAAGACTGGAGAAAGAAGAGTGGGTCACGATTCACGGCCGTCGCCGTTGCCTCCGCGGACCGCCCTTCCTTCGAGGGTTGGTTGTCGCACACAGAGTCAGGCGACCGGACTCGTGGAGTGCGCCGGCTTGCGCATCCACATCACCGTTGCGGGACAGTGCCGGGATCTCACCGGACTTCGCTGGGTTCTGTGCAACACGCCGTTTCGATGATGCGCTGGACGCCCTCGGCGAGGTCGTCGTCACCGAGCGCAAACGAGAAGCGCGCGAAGCCGGGGCTCCCGAACGCCTCGCCAGGCACGATCGCAACCTGAGCCTCGGAGAGCAGCAGGTCTGCCAGCTCGAGCGTGGAACCTGCCCGCTTGCCCCTGATGTCGCGGTCGAGAAGGTTCGAGAAGTTCGGGTAGCAGTAGAACGCGCCCTGGGGCTCCATGCACGTGACGCCCGGTATCGAGCTCAGCATCCTCCACATCTTCTGGCCACGGCGCTCGAACGCCTCGCGCATGGTGGCGACAGCGGTGAGGTCACCGCTGACGGCGGCGAGCGCCGCCATCTGCGACACGTTCGCGACGTTCGACGTGGTGTGCGACTGGAAATTGATGGCGGCCTTCATGACGTCCTTGGGGCCGATCATCCAGCCGACGCGCCAGCCGGTCATGGCGTACGTCTTCGCCACGCCGTTCAGCACCAGGCACTGCCCAGCCAGCTCGGGCACGAGGGCCGGCATGGAGGCGAAGGTGTGGCCGCCGAAGGTGAGGTGCTCGTAGATCTCGTCGGTGATGACCCACACCTTGTTGCGGACCGCCCACTCACCGATCGCCCTGGTCTCGTCCGGCGTGTAGACCGAACCGGTGGGGTTGCTGGGCGACACGAACACGAGCGCCTTCGTCCGCGGGGTGAGAGCCGCGTCCAGCTGGGCCACCGTGACCTTGAAGTCGGTGGACTCGTCGGTGTCGAGGATGACGGGCTTGCCGCCCGCCAGCTCGATTGCCTCGGGGTAGGTGGTCCAGTACGGGGCGGGCAGGATGATCTCGTCGCCCGGGTCGCACATGGCGCAGAACGCCACGTACACGGCGTGCTTGCCGCCGTTCGTGACGAGCACCTGGTCGGCCGTGACGGAGTAGTTGCTGTCACGCAGGGTCTTCGCGGCGATCGCCTCGCGCAGTTCGGGCAGGCCCGCTGCCGGCGTGTACCGGTGGTTCTTCGGGTCCTGTGCGGCCTTGACGGCGGCCTCCACGATGTTCGCCGGCGTCGGGAAGTCGGGCTCGCCCGCACCGAAGCCGATGACGTTCTGGCCCTGCGCCTTCAGTGCCTTCGCCTTCGCGTCGACCGCGAGCGTGGCGGACTCGGCGATGGCACCCAGACGGGCAGCAACACGGCGCAATTCGGATGGACCTGGCATGGCAAATAGGATTGCAGGGTGAGCGAGAAGAACCAACACGGTTTCGTGATTCCCCCCGGTCTCCTCCCCGTCGACGGTCGCTTCGGATGCGGGCCGTCGAAAGTGCGGCCCGGACAGATCGATGCCCTCGTGGCACGCGCGACGAGCGTGATGGGCACGTCGCACCGGCAGGCACCCGTCAAGAACATCGTCGGCTCGGTGCGCCAGGGTCTGGTGGACCTGTTCGCCCTGCCCGACGGGTGGGAGATCATCCTCGGGAACGGTGGATCCACCGTGTTCTGGGACGTCGCCACGTTCGGTCTCATCCGCGAGCGCAGCCAGCACCTTGTGTTCGGCGAGTTCGGCGGCAAGTTTGCCGAGGCGAGCGCAGCCGCGCCGCACCTGGCCGATCCCGTGGTGGTGTCCAGCGAGCCGGGCACCCACCCCGACCTCGTCGCTGACCCATCGTGCGACGTCTACGCGTTCCCCCACAACGAAACGTCCACGGGGGTCATGATGACGCCGCGCCGCCCCTCGGGTGACGGCCTCGTGGTCGTCGACGCAACGTCCGCGGCGGGCGGACTCGCGTGGCGCCCCTCGGAGGTTGACGTCTACTACTTCGCCCCGCAGAAGTGCTTCGCGAGCGACGGCGGCCTGTGGATCGCCGCCTGCTCCCCCGCGGCCATCGAACGCATCCGCGCCATCAAGGCCACGAAGCGCTGGATGCCGGCTTCGCTCGACCTCTCGATCGCCCTCGACAACAGCGTGGCCGACCAGACGTACAACACGCCCGCCCTGGCGACGCTCATCATGTTCGACGACCAGTTGAAGTGGATGAACGACAACGGCGGACTTCCCTTCGCGGCCGGGAGGTCGGCGGAGTCCGCGCGGATCCTCTACACGTGGGCCGAGTCACGCACATTCGCCCAGGCATTCGTGCGCGAGCCGGCGATGCGCTCCAACGTGGTCGGCACCGTGGACCTCGTCGACGTCGACGCGAACGACGTGAACAGGATCCTCAGGGCAAACGGCATCGTCGACACCGACAGCTACCGGAAGCTCGGCCGCAACCAGCTGCGCGTCGGCATGTTCCCCGCCATCGACCCGTCGGACGTGGAGCAACTGACCCGCTGCATCGACGCCGTGGTGACGCACCTCACCGGCCAATAGATTGTCGCCGTGCCGATCGACGTCGA
>RFZO01000215.1 GCA_009920715.1 Actinomycetota bacterium
GCAATGAAAGAGGACATCGACGTCGTACGTGCCGCCGTTCGGCAGCTGGCGTGGCGCGCCGTCTCTCCTGGCACCGGGTCGATCAACGTGTCTGAGATTCTCGTTCAGACGCTGACAGCGCTGGACGCGATGGAGATCCACTACAGAGATCTCGTCGCGGAGAACGAGATGCACCGCACTCGATCGATGAAGCGGGACGTCGCAGCTGAGTACAACGTAGTTCACGACCGGGCGCAGCTGGCGTCGCTCGGAGACAAGGCATGAAATGTACACGCTGTGGGGGGCGCCTCGAGGTGCGCGACTCTCGGAACCCGGACGGGATCTCCGTGAACGCGCGCCGCCGGGCGAAGCGCATCGCTCCGCCTGGGGAGAACGTCTATCGATGGCGGCGCCGTGTCTGCGTGGATTGTTCGCAGGCGTTCGAAACGATTGAACTGATCGTTCCTAAGCGGGCGGCAGAGCCAGAAGCGCCGGCCAAATAGACCGATCTTCGCCCTGAAGGATGGCGTTGACACTGACGTCGTTGGTGTTGATTGCCACCTTCAGGGCCGCTTTGGTCTTTGCCCCGGCGATGCCATCCACCGGGCCGATGTTGTGCCCGGCACGCTGTAGAAGGGCCTGAAGCTGCGCCACATACGTTTCCGTGTCGCCATGCCCGACGAGGATCGCACCGACGCGCGCGGCTTCCTGGTACTTCAGTCGCTTGTAGACTCCGCGGAGGTCGCCCCAGAAATCGAAGTGCCAGCACTCCGACGCACTCTCGTCCGGCGTGCGGATGACCGGGGACCATCCGATGGGTGCAGCGATCTCCCAGAACCGATCCAGCTGCGAAGATGCCGAGACGTTCGGGAACTTCAGCATTCCGACGTGGATGTCGATCGCCCGTCCGGCGTTGTGGTTCGACGCCCCAGGCATCGCCACAAACGACGACTTCATCGTCGTGCTGTTGTAGCTCGAGCTTCCAGGCGAAGGCTTCCCGGCGCGGACCCACGCCTCCCACTTCGCACGAGCGTTCCGCTGCGTGGCGATACTCCGGTGTAGCTCCGTGATGCGGAGGTCACCGCCCGCCTCTGCCACGGCCTCGTTGAGCTCGAGTAGAGCGGCAGCGACCTCCGGGATGGCGATCCCGATCGAGGTGTCCGCCAGCGCACGAAGCTCCGAACGAGGCCCCGAGGTCTTGCCCGCGGAGTTGTAGGAGCTCCGGATCGAGCGGTCAACGGAAACGAGGCGAACGGGTGCCGTCATGTCATACCGGGAGGAAAAGAAGTTCATAGTTCACGCTCGCGGAGTCGCTGAACAGAGCGAGCTTCTGCGCAGGTTGAAAGCCGCTGTGGGCGCTGGAATCGGCTTTGATGATCAGAGGCTCCGCCACCGTGAAAAACATCGAAGGCGAGGCACCGTCCTGAGTCAACGTCGAGTCGTACGACATCCGCAGTGCCTTCGACGACTTGTCCCGGTTGTGGATGATGATCGACACGCCAGGAACAGCCGGGACCGTGATGATCTGGCAGGTGTTCACCGCCGCGGGAGTCGTTCCGCTGTATACGTACGGGATCGCCGGGAGCGTCGAGAGACTAACAGCGGGCATCGTGAACTCCTACGCGATGAACTGGACACGAACGGTCGCATTCGAGTCGTAACCGATGATCAACGTGTCATACGCCAGCGCATCACCGAGTACGATCGAGACGCGGAGGGTGATGTCCTCCTCCCCTGGAGGCGGAGGCCCGACGAGGACACCGTATGCCGTTGCTCCGGCGGCGATGGCCACCACATCCGGGTTCGCGTCGAGGACTGCGTTCACGTAGGAATACACCGCCACCTCTCAATAGCTCAGGATCACCGCATCGGTAGCAACGCCGATCGTGGCTCCATGCAGGTATCCGAGGACGGTCGCGCCGTTCTGGTACGCGAGCCGCGTCGCGGCGTCTTTCGTCATGTACACCTGCCGAAGTTGACCCAAAAACGTATTGTTGATGTTCACGACGCAGAACGGGATCCGAACGATGTCCCCGTTTGTAGATGTGAATGTCGCAGACGGCGAGAAGCTCCCGAATCGCGTCGTGCTCGTACCGGCACCGCCCGACATGACATTCGTTCCAGGAGCGAACACACCGGCGTGACAGTTCCCGTTACTGTTCGACCCGTTGCCCCACATATGCCCGTCTGCGCCTCCGCCGTTCGAGAGCCACGACGCGTTTGCGTTCGTGTTGCTGCCCTGGCCGAACATCATGTAGAGACGTCCGTCCGACTCGGCGTTGGCGCTGTTCGAGGAGAGAGGATCGATCAATGCTCCGAGGCCGATGCTGCTCGTCGCTCCACTGGATGTGTGTCCGTACTGGATGACACAGCCTTCCTGCGACTCCCACATGGAGACGTTGTCGTAGGGCACCGTCGCGAACGGACGCGTGCCACGCCAGAACCCGGAGAACCCGGCGTTCGTAAACGGCGTTGCGCTCGTCCATGTCGTATATGTTCCGCTCGACCGGTTCATG
Organism: Actinomycetota bacterium; assembly: GCA_009920715.1. Lineage (GTDB taxonomy): Bacteria > Actinomycetota > Acidimicrobiia > Acidimicrobiales > Ilumatobacteraceae > UBA2093. The sequence continues at coordinate 2,496 of RFZO01000215.1, forward strand.
CCGTACACGATGACGTTTGCGAGCGTCGCGGTGTCAGGCGTGAGGAACGTGTAGGAGCTCGCCCCGGTCGTACCAGCGACCAAGTACTTCATCGTCAGCGCATTCGTTGGCGGAGTTCCACGGCACGCGACGGTGGTTCCGGTGGCCTGCTCTCGTTCCCACGTCCACGCTGATCCGGTACCTGGAGTACGTGCGGTCCCGTCGGCATACGTCGTCGCCGTTCCGAGTGCGTATACTGCATCGTGGGATAGCGGAACACTCCCAGCGGTGAACGAGCGGACGCCGACGTATCGCCAGTTGAGCGCGGCCAGTGCCATTAGACGAGGCTCCCCGGAGCACTGATCGCATCGGATCCGACGATCGTGATCTCTCCGTTCTGGTTCATGAACTCAATCTCGAAAACCGTCACCGATTGAGGAAACACGGACGCGACGGCTGCCGCGACGATGAATTGAAACGCCCCATTCTTCCACGTAAGCGACGCGCCATCCTCGAGCGCCTGCACCGTCTGTGCGGCTCCGGACCCGTTGAACACGGGCACAGAGTTCGTCGCCCCGGTGTGTCCGGATGCGGACCATCCGAGCGTCGAGAGACTCGGATGCGAAGGCGTCGCGGCGATGGCCTGCCAGACTGCCGCCCCGAGGGCGTTGTCAATGCAGATGTGCGCCGTGTCCGGGTTCGTTGACGTGTCAACGATGATCGACCCGCGAACGAACCCCTTCGACGCATCATCCGTCGCCGCCGGTGCGCTGTTCTTCGTCGTCGCTGGTAGAGTCGCGTACGACATGGATCAGACGGGGCGCC
>RFZO01000216.1 GCA_009920715.1 Actinomycetota bacterium
GGTCGTCACGGCGATGGCCCAGATGGTGTCGCCGCTGTGCCCGCACATCGGCGAGGAACTCTGGAGACGCCTCGGCAACCAGGGCTCCGTCACGTACGTGCCGTTCCCTGCGGCCGACGCAGCCCTCCTCGTGGAGGACTCGGTCGAGGTGCCCGTGCAGGTGAACGGGAAGGTGCGCGCCCGCATCACTGTCCCGGCCGGCGCTGGCGAGGCGGAACACCTTGCCGTGGCGCTGGCGGACGACAAGGTGCAGGCGGCGCTCGGCGGCAAGGACCCCGTGAAGACGATCGTCGTGCCGGGCCGCACCGTCAACCTGGTCATCGGCAAGTGAGGTTCCAGGACGCCTGGGGCGTGTGGTGCACCGTCTCGAACATCGCGTTCGTGTGGCCGCAGGTGTGGCGGACCGTCCGCCACGACACCACGCACGGCATCAGTCCGTTCGCCACGCTCCACGGCATGGTCGGGGCGGCGCTGTGGTTCACCTACGGGCTGCAGGAGGCCATCCCCGCCATGTGGGTGAGCAACGCGAGCTTCCTGATGGCCCAGTCGATCATGGGTGCGGTGATGCTGCGCCAGGGACGGATGGACAGGCTGTTCGTGCTGCGGTTCGTGACCGCGTTCGTCATCCTGCTGTCGGTCGGTCTCCCCGTGTCCCCGGCGGTCATCGGTTGGATGGCAACCGTGGTGAGCGCCTCGTCGATGGTGCCCACAGTGGCGCATGTCGCGCGGGAGAAGAACCTCCACGGAATCTCGGTTCTCAGCTGGGGGATCACCATCGCGTCCGCGGCCTCGTGGATGGCGTACGGATTCATGCTGGACGACCCGATCATGGTGAACATCAACTACGTGACGATCCCGATGATGTGCTTCGTCATCACCCGCGCGGTGCGGTGGCGGCTCTCGAACGGCGTGCCGATCCTTCGCGCCGCGGCCTAGCGGGTCATCGCAGGTAACGGGCGCAGCCGGCGACGACGTCCGGGTCGGGCGCACCCTGTACGAGCAGGATGACGTGGTCGATTCCGATCGCACGGAACGCCGCGTTCGCCGGGTTGTCGGCGTCGCACATCTCCGGAGAGAAGAAGTCCCACACCGACACGTCGAACGGCTTCCCCGCCGCGGACTCGCGCGCCACACGCACGAACTCGGCCCGGTCGGGGTGGTTGAAACGCACGTTGATGCCGTCGCAGAGTTCTCCGGCCCGGGACGCGAGAGCAAGGCTGTTCACCCCGACGATCGTCGGCACCGGCCGTGGCGTCACGGGGAAGCCCTCGAACTCGGGGCCGCGCGAGGGCGAGAGGATGCGGTGCATCTCCCCCACGGTCGCGACCAACCGGTCGTGGCGCTGCGACATGCGCGGGAGCAATTCGATGCCGAGGGCATCCTGCTCGGCGCTGAACGGCGTGTTGGGCGCCGCGCCCGCACCCACGCCGAGGGTGAACCGGCCGCCCGAGATTGCGTCGACCGTTGCCACGCTGAGGGCCAGCATGCCCGGGGTTCGGTTCATGACGTTCGCGACCAGCGTGCCCAGCCCGACCGTGTCCGTGACGGCGGCCCACGAAGCGAGCGTGGCGAAGCATTCGTTCATGGAGTCGCTGCCGAACGGCTTTCCAGAGAAATGGTCCAGGTTCCACACGCAGCCGAACCCGGCCTGCTCGGCGGCCACCACGGCCTCGCGCATCCGCGCGAAACCGCACGCACCCTGGTTGAACTGGATGTCGAACCTCATTGCCCCACCCACTGCCGGTCCATCATCGTCGCGTGGCGCCGGACCTCGTCGGCGATCCAGCGGCTCGCGGGATCCGCAGTCCACGCCTCGAGCGAGCCCTGGGCCCAGTTGTCGTGGAGCAGGCTCTGCTGCAGTGCGGGGATGTCCTCAAGGCGGAGGTCATCGGGCGCAGCGCGGAGGAGAGCCGCACCGTCGCCTGAATGGTCGAGTGCAGTGTCGTGCCGGGCCACCGACATCAACCGGACCTCGTCGGGGCTCGGGGTGTGGGCAACCTGCATGATCGATGCCCACACGGTGTCGCGCGTGAGGTCTTCCGGACCCACATGCGGGTGATCACCCGACAGGATGCGCAGTGCCGACCTGCGAATTTCGGCGTGCATCGCGTCGATGTCACCGTCGAGCAGACAGGTCATTTGTCCGTCGCGCGCGAGCACAGCCTCCCCGTTGAGGTAGTCCACCACCGTCCCGTGCGTCGCCGAGAGAAGCAACTCGAGATAACGCATGGCGCCCAGCAACCGGACGTTGTCGTCCATCGACCCGAATTCGTCGAGTGCAAGACCGTGCACGGGGATGCGGGACCGCGTGGCGGTGGCGTCCCAGTAGAGCGCGGTGAATCGGCCCTCGAACGTCGTCCCCAGCCGCTCCGCCATGACGATGCCGGCCAGGTCGGCAACCACGGACCCCGTCCACCCCAGGTCCATCACCACGTGGTGGCCTGGCGCGGTGACCCCCTGTGCATCCAGGTACTGCAGCAAGCGGGCACGGAGGGCGGCAGATGCCTCCTCCACCTCTGCCGCGTGCGCGAGCACCAAGTCACGCGCCTCCTCGGCCGCCAGGACCGTTGACGCGTCCGCAGCCCCCCCGAAGCTGCAGCCGAACCTGCGTGCAACCCGGGACGCCGTAAGCAACTCGTCATCGCCGATGAACCGGCGGACCGTCTCCGGGGTCACGGCACCGAGAGAGGCCCGCCACATCATCGACCTGGAGACGGCGGTGTACGTCGCGGGCGGGAGCGATGTGTCGCGTTCGCGGAGTGAGTCGTACACGTGCTTGGCGTTCTCCCCGTCCCGCGCCGTGAAGTGAACGCCCACGGCACCCGACCGCCGAGCCGCAGCGATGACATCCTGCACCTGTGCGGCCGTGATCACCGCCAGTGCCCCTTGCGCGAGATTCATCGAGGCATCCCACCGCGATCCCTGCGCGTCGTCCCGGTTGTCAGCCTCGATGCGCGATAGCGGAAGCACCGACGGTGCCGTGTTCAGGGGCTCGCGGTGCGACCGCCGCATCGAATCCTCCACGTACGCCGAGATGCCGAAGCGGGCGGGGATGTCGCCGTCCGCATCGGCAAGGTCGCCGACATGCAGGATCTCGGCCGGCACGACACCCAGCGCGGAGAGCACGACCGGCCAGAGCCCCCCGTCGTGTTTCATGGCCCCGCGCTCGCAACTCACGAACACGTCGAGGTCCGAGATGTCGATTCCCGCCGCGTGTGCCATGGCAACGAGATGATCCGCGGGCATGTAGTTGTCGCTCACGACGGCTGCACGCAGTCCCCGTGCCCT
>RFZO01000217.1 GCA_009920715.1 Actinomycetota bacterium
TGTCGGCGTCCACTGCGGAGAAAGCAGGCCATCCCGCCGGCACCACGTTCCACCCGACCTTCCTGTACGAGTCGCTCGGGTGTCTGCTGATCGCGTGGCTGCTTGTGCGGATCGAGCGGCGCACCCGTCCCGCGCGCGGCCGCGTCTTCCTCCTCTATGTCGCCATGTACACGGCCATGCGTTTCTTCATCGAGGGACTGCGCATCGATCCCGCCCGGTCCGCGGGGGGCCTGCGCCTCAACCAGTGGGTCTCGCTCGTGGTGTTCGCGGCCGCGGTGGGGTCGATTCTCGGGTGGGGCTGGCGTTCGCCGCAGGCGACGGAAGGGTCTACGGTGGGCGACCATGAGTGAGTGTCTCTACGAAGTCGTCGACCCGGGCATCGCGGTCATCACGTTCAACCGTCCGGACAGGTTGAACGCATGGACGGGCCGGATGGGGGACGAGTACTTCGCCAGCATCGACCGCGCCGTCGCGGACCCAGCCGTGCGCGTCATCGTGGTCACGGGTGCCGGCAAGGGGTACTGCGCCGGTGCCGACATGGGCACGCTGCAGGCGATCCCAACGGAGGCCCCGCCGAAGGACTCGCGCGAGGAGCGCAGCATCGTCGACGGCCGCACCCAGGACGAGATCACGCGCATCCCGAAGCCGGTCATCGCCGCAGTCAACGGCGCCGCCGCGGGCCTCGGGCTCGTGCAGGCACTCATGTGCGACATGCGCTTCGCCGCCGACACGGCGAAGTTCACGGTTGCGTTCTCGAAGCGCGGGCTCATCGGTGAGTACGGCATCTCGTGGGTGCTCCCGCGTCTCGTCGGCCACGCGAACGCTGTCGACCTCATGTTCTCCAGCCGCGTGGTGATGGCCGACGAGGCGCTCGCCATGGGCATGGTGAACAAGGTCGTCCCTGCCGGCAGCTTGATGGACACGGTGATGGCCTACGCGGCGGATCTCGCAATGAACGTGTCTCCCGCGTCGATGGCGGTGATGAAGAGGCAGGTCTACGGTGACTACGACCGCAGCGTCGCCGAGTCCACCACCGAGGCACTGCGGTTGATGCGGGAGTCGTTCGGCAGGCCCGACTTCAAGGAGGGCGTGCAGAGCTTCCTCCAGAAGCGCCAGGCCGCGTTCCCGCCGGTGCCGCCGGGTCTCTGACCCTCCCGCTCCCGCGCCGTTGGTCGGTCCAGCGGACGCGCTCGTAGGCTTGGGACCCGTGGCGAGCGCAGACACCCCCCTCACCGGCAGCCCGATCTCGGAGGCCGACGTCGCCAAGGTCGCCCGCCTCGCCCGGCTGGACATCGACGAGGCACATGTCCAGCACTTCACCGAGCAGCTGGTCAAGGTGCTGTCCCACTTCCGCGACATCGACGCGCTCGATCTCGCCGCGGTGGAGCCGATGACGCAGCCGTACCCGCTCGTCAACGTGATGCGCGACGACGTGGTGCAGCCCACCCTCGACACCGACGAGGTGCTCGCGGTCGCACCCGAGGCCGAGGACCGGCGCTTCAGGGTGCCCCCGATCATCGGTCTGGACGGCTGAAATGGCTGCCGTTCCCGCAACCGCCTCCGCCATCGCATCAGCTGTCGCCTCCGGCGAGGTGTCGGCCCGCGAGGTGCTGGAGCACCATCTCGCCGCCATTGATGCCCGCGAGGGTGACATCCACGCCTTCAACCTGGTCACAGCCGATGCCGCCCGCGAGCAGGCAGACCGCGTCGATGCCGACGTGAGGGCCGGTCGCCCTGTCGGCCCCCTCGCCGGCGTGCCCATCGCGGTCAAGGACAACATGTGCACCCGCGGGATCGAGACCACGTGCTCGTCGCGCATCCTGCAGGGCTGGAGGCCTCCGTACGACGCCACCGTCATCACGCGCCTGCACGCCGCCGGTGCCGTGGTGGTCGGCAAGACGAATCTCGACGAGTTCGCCATGGGTTCCAGCACGGAGAACTCCGCGTTCGGTCCGTCGCGCAACCCGCTCGACACGTCGCGCGTCCCCGGCGGCAGCAGCGGCGGCAGCGCCGCCGCGGTGGCCGCCGGCTTCTCGCCCGTCAGCCTCGGCAGCGACACCGGCGGATCCATCCGCCAGCCCGCCGCGATGTGCGGCATCGTCGGCGTGAAGCCCACCTACGGCACCGTCAGCCGCTTCGGACTTGTCGCGTACGCGAGCAGCCTCGACCAGATCGGCCCGTTCGCCACCACGGTGGACGACGCAGCACTCGTCACTGAGGTCATCAGCGGGCACGACCCGAACGACTCCACGTCCATCCCCGTGCCGCCGCTGTCGCTGCGCGGTTCGGTCGCCACCGGGGTCGCCGGAATGCGCATCGGCCGCGTGACCGACCTGCCGGGCGGTGCCGAGCCCGAGGTCGAGGCTGCGCTCGAGGCGGCGTTCGGGGCGCTCCGCGCCGCCGGTGCCGAGATCGTCGATGTGCAGCTGCCCAGCCTGTCGTACGCGCTCACCGCCTACTACCTCATCGCGCCCGCGGAGGCCAGCAGCAACCTGGCCCGCTTCGACGGCGTGCGCTACGGACTGCGCGTCGGCGCCGCCGACACGAATGCCATGTACGGCGCCACGCGCGCCGCCGGGTTCGGCGACGAGGTGCAGCGCCGCATCATGCTCGGCACGTACGCGCTGTCGGCCGGTTACTACGACGCGTACTACGGGAAGGCACTGAAGGTCCGCCGCGTCATCGCCGATGATTTCGCCCGTGCGTACGTCGATGTCGACGCCATCCTCACGCCCACGTCGCCCGTCGTTGCGTTCAGGTTCGGCGAGAAGGTGGACGACCCCATGTCGATGTACCTCTGCGACATCTACACGATCCCCACCAACCTCGCCGGCCACCCGGGAATGAGCGTCCCGTTCGGCACCGGTGCGCACGGCATGCCTGTCGGCATCCAGGTGCTCGCACCGGCGCTGGGGGAGCAGGCGATGTTCCGCGTGGGCGGTGCGCTCGAGGCTGCGGCGGGAGGTGCGCGATGAGCGACAGCCCGCTCAGCTCCGTGCGCGCCACCGAGGACCAGCTGCTGCCCGGCGGGTGGGAGCTGATCGTCGGGCTCGAGGTGCACGTGGAACTTGCCACGGCCACCAAGCTGTTCAGCGGTTCGCCAAACCGCTTCGGTGACGAGCCCAACGTGAACATCGACCCTGTCACGCTCGCGCTCCCCGGCGCGCTGCCCGTGCTGAACCGGCAGGCAGTGGAGCTGGCCATGCGAATCGGCATCGCGCTCAACTGCCGCATCCAGCCGTGCATCTTCCACCGCAAGAACTACTTCTA
>RFZO01000218.1 GCA_009920715.1 Actinomycetota bacterium
TGATTGATTCCGCGATGTCGAAGTTCGCGTAGACGTCCTGCACGTCGTCGTTGTCCTCGAGGGTATCCATGATGCGGAGGATCTGGCGTGCGTCCTCCTTGTCCGACACCTCGATGGTGGTTGACGAGACCATGGTGCTCTCCGCCGACTGCACGGCCACACCCGAGTTCTCCAGGGCCTCCTTCACGTCCCACACCGCCGACGGGTCGGTGAGGACCTTCCACGAACCCCCGTCCCGCTCGACATCGTCGGCCCCCGCCTCGAGGGCCGCCGTCATCACCGCATCCTCGTCCGCCCCGCCGTCGACGAGGATGACGCCGCGCCGGGTGAACTGCCAGCCCACCGCGCCCGGTTCGGCCATGGAGCCGCCGAACTTGGTGAACGCGCTGCGCACGTCGGATGCGGTGCGGTTCCGGTTGTCGGTGAGCACGTCGATGAGCAGTGCCACACCCCCCGGGGCGTACCCCTCGTAGGTGATCGACTCGTAGTTGGCCCCGTCGTTCTCGCCGATCCCCCGCTTGATCGCACGGTCGATCGCGTCCTTCGTCATCTGGGCGGCCTTGGCCTTCAGCACCATGGTGCGCAGTGACGCGTTCGAGTCGACGTCACCGCCGCCCTGGCGTGCCGCGACCTCGATCTGGCGCGCGAGCTTGGCGAAGAGCTTGCCCCTCGCCTTGTCGGCGGCACCCTTCTTGTGCTTGATGGTTGCCCACTTGGAGTGTCCGGACATGCTCAGCCTTCCCTGATCGTTTCGTGGATGGACGGTTCCCCGGGGCGCGGCACCGCCGCGCCTGTCTCCCCTGCCGGTGCGGCGGAGGTGACGAGAGAGACAAAGTACCCGTGAAGCCGGTCGTCCCCGGCAAGTTCGGGATGGAACGACGCAGCCAGCACGTTTCCCCTGCGCACGAGCACGGGCTCGCCGCGGAGGGACCCCATCACCTCGACACCGGGCCCGACCCGTTCGATGCGCGGGGCGCGGATGAAGACGCCGTGGAAGGTGCCCTGGGGAGTGTCGATGTCGGACTCGAACGAGTCGATCTGGCGGCCGAACGCGTTGCGCCGCACCGAGATGTCGAGAGCGCCGAAGCTCCGCTGGTCGGGGCGGCCGTCGAGGATCTCGGAGGACAGCAGGATCATCCCGGCGCACGTCCCGAACACGGCCATTCCGGACGCGATGCGGTCCGCCACCGCGTCGAAGAGGCCGGAGGACTCGAGCAGCTGCGACATGGTGCTGGATTCCCCGCCGGGCATGACGAGAGCCTGCACGTCGCGGAGATCGGCAGGTGTGCGCACCTCGCAGGTGGTGGCGCCGCAGCGGCTCAACGAATCAGCGTGCGCCGCGAACGCGCCCTGCAGCGCGAGGACCCCGATCACGGGGTTCACCTGGAGGCCTCGCGTTCACCGGTGGCTCACCAGCCGCGCTCGGCGTAGCGCTGGTTGATCTCGTCCATGCCGATTCCCGTCATCGGCGCACCGAGACCACGGCTCACCTTGGCGAGGATCTGGGGGTCGCGGAAATGGGTGGTGGCCTCGACGATCGCCTTCGCGCGGAGGGCAACTGTGGACTGCTCGCTCTTGAAGATGCCGGAGCCGACGAACACTGCCTCGGCGCCGAGCTGCATGGCGAGCGCGGCATCGGCGGGCGTGGCGATTCCGCCGGCACAGAAGATCGGCACGGGGAACTTCCCGGTCTCGGCGATCTCCTGCACGAGCGGCAGCGGCGCCTGGAGCTTCTTGGCCCAGTCGAAGAGCTCGGCGCTGTCGGCCTGCGTGACGCGGCGGATGTCCCCGAGGATGCTGCGCAGGTGGCGAACCGCCTCGACGATGTTGCCCGTGCCCGCCTCGCCCTTGGAGCGGATCATGCACGCACCCTCGGACACGCGGCGCAGTGCCTCACCCAGGTTGGTCGCACCGCAGACGAACGGAACGGTGAACGCGAACTTGTCGATGTGGTGCGTCTCGTCGGCCGGCGTCAGCACCTCGGACTCGTCGACGAAGTCGACACCGAGCGCCTCGAGGATCTGTGCCTCCACGAAGTGGCCGATGCGTGCCTTGGCCATGACGGGGATGCGGACGGCCGCCTTGATCCCCTCGATCATCTCGGGGTCGCTCATGCGCGCAACGCCGCCGTCCCGGCGGATGTCGGCAGGAACTCGCTCGAGCGCCATGACGGCGCATGCCCCGGCGTCCTCGGCGATCTTGGCCTGCTCGGGGGTGACGACGTCCATGATGACGCCCCCCTTCAGCATTTCAGCCAGGCCGCGCTTGACGCGCTGCGTGCCGACGGAGGACTGTGCCGGTGAGGTCATGGGGAGAGCGTACCGAGGGGCCCGCGCCCGTTCACCCGCCATTCGGGGCGGACAACGGTCACGGCCGGTGGGTCGCGGTCAGGTGGCGGGCCAGCCGACCTTCTTCGGGTCGACACCGGGGTCAACCTGGGCGAGCGACTTCTTGAAGCCCAGCTCGATCCAGGTGCGCCCCGGGGTCATCCGCACGACGGCACCCGACGAGTCGGTGAAGGTGAAGACATCCGTCTGCTCCGCCCTGGTCCATGTGATGGGGATGATGGTGCCGTTGGTCAGGACGAACCCGTCGCCCTTCCCGGTGGTCTGGGCCTCCGGGCTCTTGCGGTCGGCCCAGCTGCGCTTGTAGGTGCAGTACAGGACCACGACGTTCTTCGCGTTCACCTGGTCGACGGGGGTGGTGCCCTCGGCCGACATGTGCGGCTCCAGCTCGCGCTTCACGTTCTCCGTGTAGCGGAGGAACTGCCCCGACGCGGCGTCCCACTTCCAGTACACCTTGACGTTGTACATCGAGACCTTCGCGCCGTCCACGGGCACCGCGGTCGACGGCATCGCATCGCTCACCCCGCGGTACAGGAACTGCGCGGGGGGCGGCCCCGAACCCTCGGGGGCGAGGGTCCATCCCTTGGTGGTGCTGGCGTACAGGTTGTGCGGGATCTTGCGCGTCTTCTCGCGGTAGTAACCGGCCTTGCCCCTGGACGCGGAGTGCCCGATGTTGACGAGGTCGCTCCTGTTGATGACCTGCGTGACGCGGTAGTTTCCGCCGCTCCACATGAAGAGCGGCTTGTTGTACGAGCCGAGGAAGATCTTGTCCTGGGTGCGGCCACTGCGCAGCGGACCGACCGGGTCGCTTCCGTCGCTGTGGAAGACGGCGGCGAAGCGCGTGAGCCCCTCGACGTTCTCCTCGATGACGATGTCGGCCTTGTTCAGCCCGGCCTGCGGGCGCGCGTTCGGGTGG
>RFZO01000219.1 GCA_009920715.1 Actinomycetota bacterium
TACCCTTTTCCGAAGCTCAACGCCGCGTGAGTGAGGCCATGAACCGTGGCGACAACAAACGCGCCAACAACAATAAATGAGGCTCTAAATGGCACTCTTGACCGGCTACACGTCAAACTCCACCTACAAGATCGGGCGCACCCCCGTTCTGGCCGTCGGCACCGCCACCGGCGTCAAGGCAACATCGATTACCGCAAACGCGACGTTTGACGCCGCTACTGCGATGATCTCCGAGCTGACCCCCGACGCCAACTACAACGTCACGGCTGTTGCAAGCTGCGAAGTCGTCGGCATGGTCAAGACGTTCAAGCATGTTGGGACTGCCTACACCCTGACGGTCAAATCCTCGGGCGGCACTATCCTCGCCGTCCTTTACCCAGGTCAGACCGTCACCATCGCGCACAACGGCACCGCATGGCAGGCCCTGACCGGGCAAGGCGGCTACAAACTCGCCGTCGCCGTCGCCGCTGGAACCGCGCTCACCAACAGCACCACCGAAACGGTACTCGGAAGCACTACTCTCCCGGCGAATCTGCTGACCAGCGGCACCGTGATCCGGTTCACCGCGCTGGCCCGCGTCACCGCCAATCCGGTACGGCCATCTACGCAACCAGCGCCATCGATACCGCTTCTGGCGACTACTGCCTGATTCGCGGCGAAATCGTTGCCCGCGATGTCCCCGGCGCCACCGCCAACCTGATCGCCTTGGGCGAAGTAGCCGTCCCCGGTACCCTCTCGATGGTGCCTTGGAAGATGAACGCCGCCACGTTCGCAACCAACGGCAATCTTCTCCTCGAGGTGACTGGCCAATGGTCCGCCGCCGACGCCAATAGCGTCCAGTTGGAATCCCTGACGGTGTTCGTAGGATGATCCCGACCGGCGCCACGCTTTACTCTTTCCGCAACAGCTACCCTTCGGTAATTGTCCGCGAGAAGGCCAATCTTGTCCGGCTCGCCGCCTACCGTAGCGGCGCGCTGGTGGCGCCGTCGTCTGCAACCTATACGCTCGTCAACCCCGCAGGAAACGCGGTTGTTTCCGCTGCATCCTGCACAATCTCTGCGAGCGTTGCCCAGTACAGCATCCCCTCTGCTTCCCTGCCCACTACGGTCGGGATTGGGGAGGGCTTTCAGGAGCGGTGGGTCTTCACCTTCAGCGGCGAACCCGCCACCGTCGAGATCATCCGCCCCGCCTGTCTGGTGGTCGCGGCGATCTACCCGGTGGTCACCGACCTCGACCTGACCGCCCAATACTTCGACCTCGGCAACTACCTCGCCGGATCGCTGACTTCCTTTCAAGGCCAGATCGACGAAGCCTGGGGTCAACTCATGGCCCGCATGGTCCGGCATGGACGCCTGCCCTATTGCGTTCGCACCCCCGACGCCCTGCGCGAGTGCCACCTGCATCTGACGCTCGCCATCGTCTTTCAGGGCTTCGGCTTGGGGGCAGAGGGAGAACACTGGCGCGTCCTGGCAAAACAGCACCGCGAATCCTATGAGAAGTCTTACCAGCAGCTGACCGTCCAGCTGGACAGCGACCAGGACCGGCTTGTGGATAACCCCAACCTGCGCGACCCCGCCACCGTCCCCACCTTCCTCTCCCCCGCCTACGGACGCCGCAACTCGGTCTGGAGGCGCGTGTGAGCACCACAACTCCCTGGGCTGTCCGCGCCGCCCTGACCGCCCGTATCTCTGCCCTGACTCCGGACTCATCCTATCGTCAGGATGCCAACGACGCATGGCGCGAGGCCAAAACGCCGCTCATCCCTGAGCTTATGCCCGAGACAACGGCCAACCTCGCCTTCTTTGCCGATGACCGCGACTTTCGCACCGTCGCCACCCGGCAAAACACAGCCAACTACCGGTCAGATTCGCCCGTCATCGTCCGCTTCCTCTACCGCCTGCGTCCCGCCGACCGCACCAACGACTGGGACCGCGCCGCCAAAGCCGCCAACGCCTTGCTCTCGCATCTGGTCCAGTACCAGAACGAGGACTTTGACCTCTACTTTTCCGAAACCACCTTGACCCGTCAAGTCCTGGCAACGGACGTTCTTGCTGTTTCTCTCCGTTTCAACGTCATCTACTTTCTGTCTATGTAGGAGATCTCATGGCCCAGCCTACTGTCGGCGCATTTACCTCGCGGCACATGGCCGTCGTCATCAAAGACGGCACCGGAACCCCCATCACCGCCACCCTCGGCCCCGGCCCCGGCGACTTCCAGGCGGGCGACTTCGAGGAGGCGAACACCGCCGCCGTCAAGATCCTCAACCGGGGCGACTTCCAGGAACTCGTCTACGGCGAAGACAACGAGATCCCGTTCTCCATCACCTGCCACATGGTAGGCGATCAAACCGGCGAAAGCATCACCGACGCCATCAACAAGACCGGCAACTTTGCCAGCGCCGTCACCAAAGATCCAGGCGGCGTCGTCTACTCGCTCGACCTGACGCTGACCGGTACGCGGGGCGCGGTGTCGTTCGTCTACACCTTCAGCAATTGCCGCCTCAAATACAGCTTCTCCGAGTCGCTGGACGGCAACAAGCTCAACATCACCGGCGTCTGTTACGGTGGATGCGCCGTCACCTGATAGGAGTCACGATGCCACTTCCCCTGTCCACCCCCAGCACCGGCGCTCTGACCGCGCTTGCCCTCGCCCGCGCCGCCGGATTCGACGCCGCCGGGCTGGTCTATCTCTACGCTGTCGCCGTCGCCGCCTGTTGGGACGGCCCCCTGCCCTGGCACGAGGCCAACGTCCAGAAAGCCCGGACAAAGCAGGCCGAACTCAAGGCGCTTGAGTCCTGGCTTGCCAGCCCCCTCCAGACGAAAGACCCTGCGAACCTCCGGGAATACGAGGCGGGCCGTCGGGATGCCCTCGCCCTCAAGGCCGAGATCCGCGCCCTGACCACCGCCCGCTTTCAGATCCCCCTTGGCACCGCCGCCCTGGCCAGCGAAGGGGAGGCCCTGTTATCCGCCTTCAAGGCGCATAACGTCCCCATCCTGGCCATCGTGCAGGAAGGGCAACGCATCCTGGCAGAGGCCGATAGCCTCCTGACCGCCGGGTACTCTGAGTTTATGGCCTTGGACGCCCAGGGTTTTTCGACGGCCCCGACTGGATCTGTCTCCGCCGGGGCCTTGAACTCGCATCCCGCTACCGAGGCGATGCCCTCCGGTGGTTCGAGATGACTGAGATAGAACGCGCCTTGTTGCTGGGGTTAGACCTCCGGGGCGCTTGAAGTGGCCGCTC
>RFZO01000220.1 GCA_009920715.1 Actinomycetota bacterium
GGCGAACGCCTCGTTGATCTCGACGAGGTCGATCTGGTCGATCGTCATGCCGGCGCGCTTCAGGGCCTGGCGGCACGCCTCGATCGGGCCGAGGCCCATGATCTCGGGGTTCAGGCCGGAGACACCGCTCGACACGATGCGCGCGAGCGGGGTGAGGCCCAGCTGCTTGGCCTTGGTGTCGCTCATCACCATCACGGCTGCGGCACCGTCGTTCAGCGGGCACGCGTTGCCCGCGGTGACCGAGCCGTCGGGGCGGAACACCGGCTTCAGCTGCGAGACCGCTTCGTAGGTGGTGCCGGGGCGCGGGCCGTCGTCCTTCGACACCACGGTGCCGTCGGGGAGGGTGAGCGGGGTGATCTCGCGCTCGAAGAAACCGTTGTCCACGTGCTCGCAGGCGAGGTTCTGGGAGCGGACGCCGAAGCGGTCCATCTCCTCGCGGCTCACGCCCTCGTGCTCGACCACGTTCTCGGCGGTCTGGCCCATCGCGATGTACGCGTCGGCCAGGCCCTGGGCGGGTGTCCACTTGCCGTGGCCACCCTCGGCACGCGCCTTGGTGCGCGCACCTGGCTCCTTGAACAGCGGGTTCGGGGCGGAGTCGCTGGCGCCGGATGCGTAACGGCTGACGGTCTCGACGCCGGCCGCGATGAAGCAGTCACCCTCGCCGGAACGGATGGCGTGGGCGGCCATGCGGATGGTCTGCAGCGAGGACGAGCAGTAGCGATTCACGGTGACGCCGGGGACGTCGTCGAGCCCGGCGAGGATCGCGGCCATGCGGGCGATGTTGAAGCCACCCTCGCCGGCGGGCTGACCGATGCCCATCATCAGGTCCTCGACGTCGGTCGGCTTGACCTGGGGCACCTTGGCCATGAGGGCGCGGATGATCTGGGCGGACATGTCGTCCGGACGGAGGTCCTTCAGGGAGCCCTTGTTGGCGCGGCCGATGGGGCTGCGGGCTGTGGCGACGATGACTGCTTCGGGCATGGGTGCTCCTGGGTGTTCGGTCCCGCGGGTCGGGACAACGGGACAAACCTAGTCAAGAGAGGTCGTCGGAGCCGTCCCCGCGGGCCTCGGCGGCCGCCAGCACCCGCTCCATCTCCTCCAGTTGCAGGGGGTCGGTCATGTTGAGGAGGCGGCAGTAGAAACGGATCCCCCGCGGGGTGCCCTTCACCCTCACCGGCACCCTGTCGCCGAGGTCCGTGCCGTACCCCTTCGGGATGTCCACCGCGTGGACACCCGCCTGGTGGAGGTCCTCCTCCACGGCGGCCAGCTCGCCTCCGTTCATCATGTAGAGGTCGGCATCGACGAAGAACGTGAACTCGGCCATGGCGCGACGGTAGCGGCTGGCACCCCCGCCGGGGTGCTGGCGTATCCTGCCCCGCATGACTTTGCCCTCGGTCCCCCTGTCCGACATCGACCTCTCGAGCGAGACCTTCTGGACCGCCCCGCGCGACTGGCGCTTCGGGGCGTTCAAGACACTCCGCGACGAGTCGCCCTTCCAGTTCTTCGAGGAGTTCGTGCCCGAGGACTCCCTCTTCCCGCGCGGCCCCGGCTACCGGGCGCTCACCCGCCACGAGGACATCTGGCACGTCAGCCGCAACCCGCAGCTGTTCTGCAGCGGCAACGGTTCCAACATCGGCGACCTCCCGGTGGAGATCAACGAGTTCTTCGGCTCCATGATCAACATGGACGACCCGAAGCACTTCCGGCTCCGCTCCATCGTGTCGAAGGGGTTCACCCCGAAGGAGATCACCGCGCTCGAGGAGTCCGTGCGTGTGCGTTCCGCGGCGGTCATCGACCGGATGTTCGAGCGGTTCCCGGAGCGGTCCTGCGACTTCGTGCGCGAGGTTGCCGCCCTCATGCCGCTGCAGATCATCTGCGACATGATGGGCATCCCCGAGTCCGACGAGGAGATGATCTTCAACTGGACCAACACCATCCTCGGCGTCGGAGACCCGGAGTACGTCGGCTCCTTCGAGGACCTCGTGAGGGTCGGCGGCGAGATCTTCAACTACGCGCTCGCACTCGGCGAGGAGCGCAAGAAGAACCCGGGCAGCGACATCGCCTCGGTGATGATGTCGGCAGAGGTGGACGGTGAGCGCCTGACCGCGCAGGAGTTCGGCTCCTTCTTCATCCTCCTCGTGGTCGCGGGCAACGAGACCACCCGCACCGCCATCGCCCACGGAATGCGCGAGCTGACCCTGCATCCCGACCAGCGGGCGCTGTGGTTCGGGGACTTCGAGACGCACACGAAGACCGCCGTGGAGGAGATCGTGCGCTACGCCACACCGGTCATCCATTTCCGCCGCACGGCCACCGCCGACACGGAGATCAACGGCCAGCCCATCAAGCAGGGCGAGAAGGTCGTGATGTTCTACCAGTCGGGCAACCGCGACGAGCGCGTGTTCGGCAACCCGGACTCCTTCGACATCACCCGGCCGCTCTCCCCCGCCCAGGTGGGATTCGGGGCCGGCGGGCCGCACTTCTGCCTGGGCGCGAACCTCGCCCGCCGCGAGATCGCCGTGATGTTCGACGAGATCCGCCGCCGCGTGCCGACACTTGGGATCACGGGTGATCCCGCCTACCTGCAGAGCTCGTTCATCAACGGCATCAAGCGCATGCAGTGCGCCTGGTGACCCGGGGACCTATTCGGCGACCATCCTGATGTCGGCGACCACCGCGGCGTGGTCGCTCGGCTGCACACCGCCCACCGCGTCGACACCGGCCAGCCACACGCGCGTGGGGTTCCCAAGAGGCCGCGGGCGCGGCCAGCTGACGAACAGGTAGTCGAGTCGCCTGTTCGGCCACGTGGAATCGGCGATGTATGGGTTGTCGCGGCGCCACGTCATTCCGTCGCCATTCCCCGCAACCTCCCACAGGTCGGTGAACACGAGTCCCTGCACCGCGGGTTCGCGGCGCCCCGTGAGCATGCGGATCTCGTCGCTGTCGGGCACCGCGTTGAAGTCGCCCGCCATGATGACCGGGGTGTCGATCTCGGGGTCCTCGCGCAGCGAGTCGACAATCGCACTCAGCGCCTCGCACTGGGCCATGCGCGTGGAGGACTGGTCGAACTTGTAGTCGAGGTGGGTGCACACCGTCCACCACCTGCCGTACGGAGTGTCGAGCCGCGCCACCACCGCCCTGCGGTAGCTGGGAGCGCCGGTGACGTCGGGCAGACGGTGCACGCGCCATTCGATGATCGGCCACCGCGAGAGGATGGCGTTGCCGAGG
>RFZO01000023.1 GCA_009920715.1 Actinomycetota bacterium
GTCGCGAACATGAACGCCGTGGCGAAGGTTGCGGTGGACCAGGCTGTCGTCGACATGTGGCGCAGCCGGTTCCGCATGGACGGCGAACTGAACATGGCTGTGGTGAGGGAGAACGGCCGACTGCCGGGCGGCCCCGAGGAGTTCGTATCCGTCCGGCTGGGCGAAGGCACCGAGGCGGAGGTCCTCCGCCAGGCAGACGAGGACCGGCGCGCCCGGTTTGCCGCATACCTGTTCGCGGCGGTGGCCGACGAGAAGGAGGCCCGGGCCATGGCGCACACGTCGGCCCGCTTCCTGCGCAAGGAGGCCCTGCTGCGTGCGCTGCTCCTGAAACGCCTTCTGATCGCAGCACAGCCGACGCCTGCGGACAGGACACTTCTGTTCGATGCGTTCGCCGACGAGGACCATTCGCTGGCGGACCTGGCGAGGATGAACGGCGGGGTCACCAAGGTGGCCATCCACAACAGGCTGAGCCGGCACATCGACGAACTCGGGTTCATCGGCGCGCACTTCGGCAACATGGACACGGGCATCCTCTCCCATCTCTGTGCGCAGGTGGAGAACGACACGTCCACGGTGCCCCTCGACCAGTTGCTCCGGGCTGCCGCGAACTACGCGACCATGCACTCGGTGCACTCCCCGGAGCACGCGGAGGTGGCAAGGGACATCGCCTCGCACCTGTCGTGGATCGAACGGAACCTCCCGTCCGGACGGCGGAACATCGACAAGATCTGCCGGAACATCGTCCGCGGGGCGGCCCAGTACGTGATCCTGCGCCACGACGCGAGTGACGACATGCTCCACGAGCGGGGCCTGTGGGACGACAGGAAGGTGGCCCGGGCGGCCCGCTTGTGCGTGCGCGCCGTGCTCCCGCCGTCGAGGGGTTGACGCCAGGGGTCCTCCTTCGTCAGTCCAGCCGAGGGCAATTCCGCCCCTCACCACTGAATCCACAGGAGGACCCATGAACACCACATACCCCACCGTCAACCGGCCCGTCCGGCCCGAGAACCCTCGCAACTACTGGCGGGCGCTCTGCTGGGTGACGCCGAGGATCGCGCTCTGCGGCGATCTTCCGACCGACCGCACGGAGGCGCTCGCGCAGCTGGCGCACTGGGAGGCGAACGGCATCACGCACGAGATCGACGTGCGCGTCGAGGCCAACGACGCCGCATTCGTCGAGGCAAACTCAGCGATCACCTACATCTGGCACGGTGTCGACGACGACGGAGGTCGTCGCGACGACACGTGGTTCGATGCGGTGGTAGGCGAGATCACCGCGATCCTCACCCGTGACCCAGAGGCACGCATTGTCGTGCACTGCCACCTCGGGGTGAACAGGGCGCCGTCAATCGTGTACGCCGCGCTTCTTGCGCTCGGCTGGGACGACCTCGATGCGCTGCGGCGCATCCGGGACGAGCGCCCGATCGCCGGCATCATCTACGCCACGGATGCTGTCCGCTGGCACGGACGCAGGAACGGTCATGACGCAGCCGAGATCGCCCGCCGTCTGGGCGAGGTGCGTGCATGGTTCGAGCGGAACCGGCTCGATCTGGGCTGGGTGATCCGCAACATCCACCGCCGCATGGCCTGAGTGTCGCCGGGTCCCGGGCGGGTGCCCGGGGCCCGGGGTCGTTGTGTTCGGGCAGTTCCGGGGCTATGGTGGCGTCGCTCGGGTCACCCGAGGTCTCCCCAGGCAGTCGCAGACAGCCGGGTCGAGATTCAGCTGCCACACCGGTCAATTCGATGCGGCAGGCCCCCTAGGCGCACCCACGGACGGGGCGCAGGAAAGCAGGAACAATGGCTGCAGATGCTCTCGAGAAGTCAGCACTCGAATCAAAGGACAAGGAACAACTCGTCGCGATCGCGGAGGCGCTCGGCGTGAAGGCCGGGGCTCGTGCCACGAAGGCGATCCTCGTGGAGAAGATCCTCGAGAAGACCGGTGCCGGCGCCGATTCCGCCCCCGTGAAGGCCCCGGAGTCCCGCGAAGCCGCGCCGACGGACGAGTCGCCGAGGCAGGACCGTTCCGACGACCGGGCCAACGGCCGCGGCGGTCGCAGCGGTGACAGGCCTGAAAGACCCGCGCGGGACAGCGAATCCCGCGACAGCGACGAGCCGAAGGTTTATCTGGGCGCTGACGGCGAGCCGCTCGCCGAATGGGAAGTGGAGCTGGCGAAGCACGAGGGCCGGCTGGATGACCTGAAGGTCAGCGGCGGACAGTCCCGTGACCGCGGCGACCGCCAGAGCGATCGAGGTGACCGCCAGGGTGACCGCGGCCAGCGCCAGGGCGGCCAGAACAACCAGGGCGGGCAGCGCCAGGGTGGTCAGCGCCAGGGTGGTCAGAACAACCAGAACAACCAGGGTGACTGGGACGGCGACAGCCGCAACAGCCGCCGGCGCCGGCGCCGTGGACGCGGCGGTCGCGACGAGGGCCCGCAGGGCGAGGACCGTTTCGGCGACCAGGGAGATGATGACCAGACCTACAGCACCGAGCCGGTGAAGGTGGAGGGTTATCTCGACCTGCGCGACGAGGGCTACGGGTTCCTCCGCATCGGTGGCTACGTGCCCACGCGCGAGGACGCCTACATCCCCGTGAAGCTCACGCGTCAGTACGGGCTGCGCAAGGGCGACCATGTGACGGGCCTGTCCCGTCCCGCCGGCCGCAACGAGAAGAACCCGGCCATGCTCGAGATTCACTCGGTGAACGGCAAGGACCCGGAGAAGTCTCGCCAGCGTCCTCGTTTCGAGGACCTCACGCCGCTCTTCCCGGACTCGAAGCTGCGCATGGAGAACCCCGCGGACCCCACCAACATGACCGCGCGCATCATCGACCTCATCGCGCCCATCGGCAAGGGCCAGCGCGGTCTCATCGTGTCGCCGCCGAAGGCCGGCAAGACCACCGTCATGAAGACGATCGCCCAGTCCATCGAACAGAACAACCCCGAGGTGAAGCTCATCGTGCTGCTGATCGACGAGCGCCCCGAGGAAGTCACGGACATGAAGCGCACGGTCAAGGGCGAGGTCATCTCGTCCACCTTCGACCGCCCGAGCGACGAGCACACGCACATCGCGGAGATGACGATCGAGAAGGCGAAGCGCATGGTCGAGCTTGGCGAGGACGTCGTCATCATTCTCGACGGCATCACCAGGCTCTCCCGTGCCTACAACCTCGCCGCACCGGCGAGCGGGCGCATCATGTCCGGCGGCATCGACGCCGGCGCGCTCTACCCGCCGAAGAAGTTCTTCGGCGCGGCGCGCAACGTGGAGGAGGGCGGTTCGCTGACCATCCTCGCCACGGCGCTCGTCGAGACGAACAGCCGCATGGACGAGGCGATCTTCGAGGAGTTCAAGGGCACCGGCAACATGGAGCTCCGGCTCGACCGCCGCATCGCGGAGCGCCGCGTGTTCCCGGCGATCGACGTGGTCGGGTCCAGCACCCGCCACGACGAGCTGCTGTTCGACCGCAAGCAGTTCTCGCTCGCGGTCAAGCTGCGCCGGGTCCTCGGCGGCATGGCCCAGGACGGCAACCCCGCCCCTGGCCTGGAGATGCTGATGGACCGCCTGAAGACCTTCCGCACCAACGACGAGTTCCTCGCCGAGGTGGCGAAGACCCCGGGCGTGTGAGCCGGGGAGACCCGCCGATACACTCCACAGTCCGTTTCGAGGAGATGCCATGAAGACCGACACACATCCCGAGTACTCAGACGTCAGCGTGAAGTGCTCCTGCGGCAACGCATTCACCACCCGCAGCACCAAGGGTGGCTCGCTCAACGTTGAACTCTGCAACGAGTGCCATCCCTTCTACACGGGCAAGCAGAAGCTGGTCGACACCGGCGGCCGCGTGGAGCGCTTCAACAAGCGCTACGGCGCGCGCAAGACCGCACCGAAGAAGGCCGAGTAGTTGTCGGCCGACCTCGAGCGTCGGTCCCGTCTTCTCTCCCTCAAGCTCCGCGCGTTGCTGCGCGGCCATCTCGGTCTCGACGGGGAACCCGCCGGCACCTCGCACGTCTTCGCGCCCGGCGCGGCCTTCGTCACCGACGATTCCGCATGGTTCCTGATCGACGGTGATGCGTCACGCTCCGTCGGACCCGTCATTGCGTGGGCGGCCCGCCAGGGTCTCACCGTCGGCACGAACATCATCGCCGAGGACGGCGCGGGTGTCGCCGCACGTTGCGCCGCATTCTTCCGGGGTGTCACGGTGTGGCAGGCCGACGACCGTGCGATTGTTCCTGCCGCCGTCGCCGCCCACCTTCCTGCTCTCTCGCCGAAGCCCGGCCACCTCGAGTTCGCGGGCCTCATCGAGGCCGCGGGTGCCGAGGTGGTCACTGAGCACGGGGTCGTCGTCGGCGAAGTGCGCGGTCTCGAGATGTGCCGCGTGGTCGACGACACCGTGTCGGGCGAGCCGCGCCTGGAAGTTGGCATGGGGCGGCACGACCGCGAGGCGTTCGCGCTCGTGCACGGTCACCTGCCCGCACCCGATGCGCTCCGTCAGGTGATCGATGCGGTGCTGCCGCACCGCGAGCCGGGTGCCGATCCGCATCCGTTGAACCAGTTCGGCGCGGAGAGACTGCTGCGCTGGAACACCATGCAGGATCCCGGCGCGGTGGGTTGCGTGTCGCTCGTGCCGGCGGAGCCGCCGGTCGTGCGCACGAACCTGAAGGACGCGGTGCCGTGCGTCGCGCTGGGTGTGGACGAGGAAGGCGGGACGGTCGCGGTCACTTTCGTGAACGGCATCGATCTCGACGCCGTCCCGTTCGCGCTTGATGCGGCCGACAGGCTCGGTGCCGCACGAGCGGTGCTCGCGGTGCGGGCAAGGGACATCACCGAGTCGACGAACAACATCGCGGACCGCGCGCTGTCGCCGGTGCGCATCGTCGCGCTCTGACATCCCACGGTCGGGCCGCACGGCGGAACCGCGGCCACGGCGTAGCCTTGACCGCGTGCAGGACCGTCTCGACTCCATCGAAAGGGACTTCCTGGAACTCGAGGCGAGTCTCGGCACCCAGGAGGTGCTCGGCGACCAGGCGCGCCTGCGCGACGCCTCGCGGAGATACAAGCAGCTGACGCCGCTGGTGCAGTGCATCCGCGAACTGCGCGAGGTGTCGGGTGATGCCGCCGCCGCACGGGAACTGATGGGGGAGACTTCGGGCGACGAGCGCGACGCGTTCCGCGCAGAGGCCCAGGCCGCGGAACAGCGCATCGAGGAACTGGAGGAGAGACTCAAGCTCCTGCTCCTGCCCCCCGACGAGAACGACGGCAAGAACGTGATCATGGAGATCCGCGGCGCCGAGGGCGGCGAGGAGGCCAACCTCTTCGCCCGCGACCTGATGGAGATGTACCTCGCCTTCGCGGCACGGCGCGGGTGGAGCGTGGAGACCATCCAGGTGGACGACAGTGACATGGGCGGCATCAACCAGGCGACGCTCCTGTTCAAGGGCGAAGACGCATGGACAAGACTGAAGTTCGAGGGCGGGCCCCACCGCGTGCAGCGCGTCCCGGCCACCGAGAGCCAGGGTCGCGTGCACACCTCGTCGGCCACCGTCATGGTGATGCCGGAGGCAGAGGAGGTGGACGTCGAGATCAACGACAACGACCTCGAGATCGACGTGTACCGCGCGTCGGGCGCCGGCGGCCAGCACGTGAACACCACCGACTCCGCGGTGCGCATCACGCACAAGCCCACCGGTGTCGTCGTGGCGATGCAGGACGAGCGGAGCCAGCTGCAGAACCGAGCGCGCGCGATGCAGGTGCTCCGCTCGCGGCTGCTCAAGCTCCACCAGGACGAGCAGGAGGCGAAGATGTCGGCGGAGCGGCGCTCGCAGATCGGCGGTGGTGGTCGCGGCGAGAAGATCCGCACCTACAACTACAAGGAGAACCGCATCACGGACCACCGCATCGGTTTCACCCTGTACCAACTGCAGGCCGCGCTCGCGGGTGACCTCGACCCCGTGGTCGATGCCCTCGCCGCCGACCTGCGCGCCAGGCAGCTTGCCGACGGCGGGTGAGCCGTGACCGCGGGCGGAAGCAGGGAAGAGGGCCACATCACGTGGTCGGAGATGACCGACAGGGTGGAGTCCATCCTCGGCGAGCGGAATGCCGCACGCTGGATGTGCGAGACGGCGGGGGGTTTCGACGCGGACGAGCTGCGTGCTGCCCGCGACGAGTGGGTGCCGGAGCGTGCGGGCAAGCAGATCGAGTCGATGATGCGGAGGCACCTCGCCGGCGAGCCGCTGCAGTACGTGCTGGGGCGCTGGGGGTTCCGCCGCCTCGACCTGATGGTCGACCCGCGCGTGCTGATCCCGCGTCCCGAGACCGAACTCATCGTGGACATCGTCCTTGACCACGTCGCTGATTCCCCGGAAGGTGTCACGGTCGTCGATCTGGGCACCGGCTCCGGCGCGATCGGTCTCTCCTTGCTGCACGAGTTGCCGCCCGGTGCGGCGACGGTGTGGATGACCGACAGTTCCGGAGATGCGCTCGACGTCGCGCGGGCGAACGCCGCGGGCATCGGTCGCTCCGCTGCCGGCGCCAGATTCGCCGGAGGCAGTTGGTACGGGGCGCTCGACGAATCACTGCGCGGGACGCTCGATGTGATCGTCAGCAACCCGCCCTACATCGCAGCAGATGACACCGAACTTGAGAGTGCGGTGCGGGAGTGGGAACCGACGTCTGCACTTATCGCGGGTGACGACGGGCTGGTCGACCTGCGCGAGATCGTCGCCGGCGCGCCGCACTGGTTGCGCGCGGGGGGGTTGCTCGTGACCGAGATCGGGCACACGCAGGCGTCAGCGGTGAAAGAGCTCTTGCATGCAGCCGGGCTGGGGGAGTTGCGCGTGCACCGCGACCTTTCCGGGAGGGACCGCTTCGTCAGCGGCGTGCGCTCCTAGCCGACCGTGCGACGCAGGAACTCCAGCTGGTGCAGGAGCAGGTTCTCCGCCACCACCTCCTGCGGTGTCATGTGGGTGACACCGGACAGCGGCAGCACTTCGTGGGCACGACCCGCTGCGAGCAGCGCCGACGAGAACTGCAGCGTGTGCGCCGCGACCACGTTGTCGTCGGCGAGACCGTGGATCAGCAGCAGCGGACGTGTCAGCAGGTGTGCGTCCTCGATGAGGGACGTTGCCGCGTACGGCGCATCGTCCACGGCGGGGTTGCCCAGGTAGCGCTCCGTGTAGTGGGTGTCGTAGAGGCGCCAGTCGGTGACGGGAGCGCCCGCGATGGCGGCACGGAACACCCCGGGCGCCCTCAGCACCGCGAGCGCCGCGAGGTAGCCGCCGAAGCTCCACCCCCTGATCGCGATGCGTGACGTGTCGGCGCGCGGTTCGATGCCTTCCAGGGCGAGTGCCACCTCCACCTGGTCCTCCAGCACCGGGCCGGCCAGGTCGCGGAACACCTCGCGCTCCCATGCCGACCCGAGACCGGGAGTGCCGCGGTTGTCGGCCACCACCACCACGTAACCCTGGTCGGCGAACCACTGCGACGTCGCGAACGCGGCGTTGGACGCGAGCACGCGCTGGGCGTGGGGCCCGCCGTACGGGTCGAAGAGCACCGGCAACTTCCCGTTGCCGCCGTCGCGGGGGGTGACTACGGCAACCGGGATGCGCCGCCCGCCCACGGTCATGATCCGCACGTTCGGGTTCACCAACGGTTCCTCGGCGAGCGACCGGATCCCGATCTCGCGGTTGTCGGCATGGACGGCGAACATTGCGCGGCTCGCCGTCAGCGTGGCGGTGCGCGTGACGGTCACCGATCCAACTGCGGATGCCGAGACGATGCCGTCCACCGGTGTCAGGTTCGTGAGCCCCGTGCCGTCCGGGTTCACCGACCACACGTTGTGCACCCACGGGATGTCGATCTCGTTCGCCACGAAAGTGATGCGCGAGCCCGTGCCGGTCACCGACCGCACCTGCAGCGCGGGGGGAGTGACCGGGTTCCCGTCCACCATCACCCTCCGCGACCCGTCCCTGTCGGCGCACGTGACGAGATGCCCGTGCCCGTCGAGAACGGGGACACCCGGCACCAGTTCCACCCATGAGTCGTCGATGTCGGTGTGGATCAGTTCCGCGTCCCCGGTGGCGGGGTCGATGCGGTGGATGTCGACCTGACGTTGGTCCCTCGTCTGCACCTGCACGATGAGCCCGCCTGCGGTCCACGCCACCGAGTTGACGTACTCGGTACGTCCGGGAATGGACACCGGCACGCGGGCGCCGGTGCGCACGTCGATGACGGCCAGGTCGACCAGGGCATTGCGGGTTCCTGCTGCCGGGTAGCGGTGCTCCACCGGGTCACTGGCGGGATGAGCGGGGTCGGCGATCCACCACACGTCGACCGGTGAACTGTCCACCCGCGACGCGACGATCATGTCGCTGTCGGGTGACCACCAGTAGCCGCGCTGGCGACCCATCTCCTCTGCCGCGATGAAGTCCGCGCTGCCCCACGTGACGAGCGGCGACGGGTCGGACGCGAGCACCCGCTCGCCCCCGTCGGTGCCCGCCACGCACAGATCTCCCCCGCGCACGAACGCGAAGTGCGAACCGTCGGGGGAGAGGCGTGCGTCGAACACGCCGGGCTCCACCGCCGGGGTGGTCACCGTGCCGTCGACCAGATTGACAAGGACGGGCTGCCCGCCGAGAACCGTCACGGCGCACGTCACCTCAGCGTCGCACGACCATGTCACAACCCCGCCCGCTCCCTCGCGGGCGCGCTCCCGCCGGCGTCGCTCCTCGGGCGTGAGTTCGGAGAGGTCGGCGGCGAGTGTCCGCGGGTCGAGCACGAGACGCTCGGTCGCCGTGCCCACATCCAGAACCCACAGCATGTTCACCGGGTCGTCGCCGGCGGCCGACCGTGCGAACACGACCCGCTCCCCGTCGGGGGACACGACGAAACCGCGCGGTTCCCCCAGGGTCAGTCGTTGCGTGCGCGCGTGCTGACGGGGGAAGGTGTCGCTCATGCCGGGTGCAGCACGCCCGCAGCGTCGAGGTCGACCGTCGTGCCGACGAACTCGGTGGCACACATCTCGCGACCGAGGTCGGCGTCGGCGGAGTCGCCCCACGCGCGCCGCCCGTCGGCGAGCAGGCACGAGGCGATGACGCGCTCCGGTGCCCCGTCGCGACCGTGCATCACGGAGTAGCCCTCGATGACGGCAGGACCTGCGGCCTCGGCGGGGGAGGCGAGCTGCCTGCTGGGCAGTGCGTCGATCTGGTCCTGCGGGTAGTCGTACGCGAAACCTCCCGCGGGCGGCTCGGTGGCGTAGACGCCGAACGCGTGCTTCGTGGTGTAGCCGCCGTTCGCCCACACGAGTGCCTTCTCGCCGGGGTTCGCGCGCAGGTCGGACATGACGGTGGCGATGGCGTGCATCACGTAGTTGTTCCACGGCCCGCCGCCGAAGGGGAGTCCGCCGGTGCGGGTGAGCTGACGTTCGATGTCCAGCCCGAGTGACTGGGCGCCCAGCTGAACCGCCGACGGGAAGCAGGAGTACAGGTCGATGATGCCGATGTCGTCGATGCCGGCGCCTGCGAGCTCGAGAACGCGCCTGCCGGCGAGCTCGATCGCGGGGGTCTTCCAGAAATGGTGCCGGTGCGAGATGAACGCGTGCTCGTGGGCGTCGCTGCCCGACTGGGGGAAGACCCACCGGTCCCGCGGGATTCCGAGCGACGCCGCCTTGCCGGCCGAGCACATGATGAGTGCCGCCGACATGTCGACGTCGTTGTTGGAGTTCATCATCTTCGGGTACGGGAAGCCGACCATGCGGTTCGCGGGCGTGACCGTGCGGATCTCCTCCGCGGAGTGGCCCTTGCGGTCCCACGCGAATGGGTTGTCCTTCGCGACCGCGGCGAACCGCGACCACAGCTCGCTGATCCGGCGCTGGTGGTCCTCCACCGAGCGCCCCGCCTGTGCGCGCAGTGCCGTCTCGAAGAGCGGGTAGATCTGGATCGGCATCATGATCTGCCGCTCGCGTTCCTCCGGCAGGTTCATGAGGAGGTCCTCGGAGACCAGCTCCGGGGCCTCGTCGGTGGTGCGCCAGTCCGGGGTGACACCGGCCTTCGTCATGCGCGCGCGGGTGCGGGTGGTCTCGCCCCCGGTGAGGATGATGACCTCCGCCTCGCCGGCGAGGATCTCGCGGGATGCCGTGTTCACGAGTGTCTGGGGCGTGTTGCCGCCCATCGCGGACAGTCCCAGCTGGCGCGGGGAGAGACCGAGATCGTCGGCGATGAACCTGGCCGGGTTGCCGTAGCGCCACGAGAGCAGGCTGACGACCCTGATGGCATCCGGTTGGGGAACGGCGGTGAGCCCGGCATCGGTTGCCGCGCGCCTGATGGCCTCAACCATCATCGCGACGGGGTCGAGTGCGTCGTCGATTCCCTCGGCGCGCTGCACGAACTGGCCCGCGCCGACGAGGACCGGGGTGCGTGGGTCAATCGTCATACCGAAGACGCTAGGCGGTGGCCGAGCACCGCCCACTACGCTGAAACCGTGTCGCGAATCGCAATCGGAGCAGACCACGCCGGGTACGACCTGAAGCAGCACCTCATCGCCGTGCTGACGGCGGGAGGCCACGAGGTGCAGGACCTGGGAACCCATTCCACCGAGAGCTGTGACTACCCGCCCATCTGCGCCGCGGTCGGACGCACCGTCCGCGACGGCGGGGCGGACTTCGGCATCGTCCTCGGGGGCAGCGGCCAGGGCGAGCAGCTGGCGGCCAACAAGGTGCGCGGCGTCCGCGCGGCACTGTGCAACTGCCTGTACACCGCGCGCATGGCCAGGGAGCACAACAACGCGAACGTGCTGAGCATGGGCGCGCGCGTCGTCGGCACCGGGCTCGCGGAGGAGATTCTCGCGACATTCCTCCGGACGCCGTTCGAGGGGGGACGCCACGAGCGGCGCGTCGCGATGCTCGCCGACATCGAGAACGAGGAATCGAGCAAGTAATGCCCTGGCCATCAGAGAACGACCACGACACCGAGGTCTTCGACCTCCTCGAGAAGGAGCGCATCCGCCAGAACTCGGGCCTGCAGCTCATCGCCAGCGAGAACTTCACCTCACCCGACGTGATGCGCGCCACGGGCTCGGTCTTCACGAACAAGTATTCCGAGGGCTACCCGGGCAAGCGCTACTACGGCGGGAACTCCGTCGTCGACGATGTCGAGGCGCTCGCCATCGAGCGGGTGAAGAAGCTGTTCGGTGCGGACCATGCGAACGTGCAGCCGCACTCGGGGGCCAGCGCAAACATGGCGGTGTACCTCGGCCTCCTCAAGCCCGGCGACACCATCCTCGGTCTCAGTCTCGACCACGGCGGCCATCTCACGCACGGCTCGCCGGTGAACGCCAGCGGCATCCTCTACAACTTCGTCAACTACGGCGTCAGCGGCGGCGACCAGCGCATCGACCTCGACGAGGTCCGTGCGATGGCCCTGGAGCACCGCCCGAAGATGATCGTGGCCGGCACCACCAGCTACTCGCGCAGGCTCGAGCCCGAGCCGTTCCGCCGCATCGCGGACGAGGTCGGTGCACTCCTGATGTTCGACATCGCGCACCTCGCCGGGCTCGTGGCGGGCGGTGCGCACCCGAACCCGGTGCCGTATGCGGACGTCGTCACGTTCACCACGCACAAGACCCTGCGCGGCCCGCGCGGTGGCTGCATCCTGTGCAAGGCGGAGCACGCCCAGGTCATCGACAAGGCGGTGTTCCCCGGCAGCCAGGGCGGCCCGCTGGAGCACGCCGTCGCGGCCAAGGCGGTTGCCTTCCGCGAGGCGCTCGACCCGTCGTTCAGGGAGTACGCCCACCAGATCGTGCGCAACGCCTCCGCGCTCGCGGCCGAGCTCACCAAGCACGGTTTCCGCATCGTCAGCGGCGGCACCGACAACCACCTCATGGTTGTCGACCTCCGCACGTTCGACGCCGACTGCACCGGCAAGGAGGCGCAGGCCGTGCTCGACGAGGCCGGGATCACGCTCAACAAGAACACCGTGCCCGACGATCCCCGCAGCCCGTTCGTCACGTCCGGCGTGCGCATCGGCACTCCTGCCGTCACCACGCAGGGGATGAAGGAACCGGAGATGGCGGAGATCGCATCGCTCATCGCGGAGGCGCTGAGGCACCGCACCGACAAGGCGGCCGTCGCGTCCGTCAAGTCGAAGGTCGCGGCCCTGTGCGGGCGTTTCCCGGTGTACCCGAACCCGTTCTGAAGGGCGGTCAGACCGCGGTGGGCGGCCGCACGGGCCCGCCGAACCTAGGCTCGCAGCGTGGGTGACCTGAACGGATACTTCATGGTCGGCGGGTGCGCCGCCCTGGTCACGTTCCTCGTCACACCGGCGGTGCGGGTCCTCGCCACGGCGCGGGGCTGGGTGGCCATGCCGAGCGCGCGCAAGGTACACACCAAGCCCACCCCCGACGTGGGGGGCATCGCGATGTTCGCGGGTTTCGTCGTCGCCATGTTCATGGCGTGGCGGATGGACCGTTTTTCGCCGCTCTTCGACGGCAACTCGGAGCCGCTCGGCATCGTCATCGGCGCGCTCATCATGATCTACATCGGTGTGCGCGACGACGTGCGCGAGGTGTCCCCGCCGGCCCGGATCCTCGCCACAGTGCTCGCCGGCATGGTGCTCGTGTGGTTCGGCGTCACGATGTTCTACTTCCGCGTCCCGTTCGCCGGCGTCCTGCAGCTCTCCAGTGACTGGATCCCCATCGTCACCGTGGTGTGGCTGCTCGTGATGACCCAGGCCATCAACCTGATCGACGGACTCGACGGCCTCGCTGCCGGCATCGTGGCGATCGGCTCCACCAGCTTCTTCATCTACTCGCGCCACCTCAGCGACCTCAGGCTCCTGTCGGAACCGAACGCGGGCCCGCTCGTGGCCATCATCACCGTCGGTGTGTGCGTGGGTTTCCTGCCCTTCAACGCGAACAGGGCGACGATCTTCATGGGGGACGGAGGGGCATACCTGCTGGGCTTCCTGGTGGCGGTCTCGACGAGCGTGGTGGGGGGGCGTGCCGACCCCGTCACGCAGGGGTTCAGCGGCCAGACCTACTTCTTCCTCGCGCCCCTCGCGATCCCGCTCATCATCCTGGGCGTCCCCATCTTCGACACGCTCTTCGCCATCCTGCGCCGGGTGTCGCGGCGACAGAGTTTCTCCACCGCGGACAAGGGCCACCTCCACCACAGGTTGATCAACCTCGGTCACGGTCCCCGCCGCGCGGTGGCCATCCTGTGGCT
The DNA here is from genome assembly GCA_009920715.1 of Actinomycetota bacterium. Taxonomy (GTDB): domain Bacteria; phylum Actinomycetota; class Acidimicrobiia; order Acidimicrobiales; family Ilumatobacteraceae; genus UBA2093. The sequence goes on from RFZO01000023.1 coordinate 13,208, forward strand.
GTGGACGGCCCTCCTGTCCGGGTTCGTCCTCCTGCCCGTGTTCAACCCCGGGGCCAACAACGTGGCCCCGTTCGTCATGATCGGCCTCGTGCTCTTCCTGTACACGGTCCTGCACCCGGACCTGCGCCGCCAGCCGGCCCAGGACGCACCGTCCGTCGACGGGGGAGACCGCGCGAACAGCAATTGACCGGTCACCCGTCCGGTGGCGGATGACACAGGCGGGGAGCCGCCCGGCGATTGGTCGGCCGCGCGGCCTGTCGCCTACATTGTTCCCTGTTTCACAATGTCGTGGACACCCCCGAGACAGCGGACAACCAAGCCTTGAAGTTCCTCCCCAAGCCCAAGCCGGTCACAGCGATCGACTCGAGCATCTCGAACGGCGCCGAGCTGGCAGGTGTCGTCCTCGTGTTCTTCCTCATCGGGCTCGGGATCGACGTGTGGGCCGGCACCACCCCGTGGTTCATGATCGCCCTCACCGTGTTCGGGACGGTCGGCCAGTTCGTGAAGATGTACTTCACCTACTCGGCCCGGATGCGCACCCTCGAGCAGGCGCGCGCGGACGCGGTGCGGAGCGCCGGACGGTGAGCGTGCAGCAGAGTCCCTTCGCCGCGGCCGCGGCAGGTCAGGCACCCGAGGTCAGCATCTCCCGCGACATCGTGAAGCGCGGTCTGATGACGGCCCCCGCCTTCCTCGTTGTGTCGGGTGTCATATGGGGGCTCGACGGAGCACTGTCGTCGGCATTCGGACTGGCGCTCGTTCTCGTCAATTTCTCGCTTGCGGCCGCCCTGATCGGCGTCACGGCGCCCATTTCGCTCGCTCTCATGATGGGAGTGAGCCTGTTCGGGTACCTCGTGCGCCTCGGGCTCATCTCCCTCGCCGTCTTCCTCGCACCTCGGTCTCCTCTTCTGGGAAATGAAGTACATCGCCGCTTCACTCGCATTTCCCGGATTGCGCCCGAATAGGCAAGAATGTCCCCCGACCAGCGCGGCTGAGAAACACTGATAGGACCACATCGTGATTGCTCTTGAGTTTCCGGAAATCAACTCGATTCTCCGATGGAAGGACATCTTCCCGGGCTTCAACAAGATCGCGTTGATCGCGGTCCTCGCCACGCTCATCAGCACCGTGATCTTCCTCCTCGCTGTCCGCAAGGACCACAGCACCGCACCGAAGGGCGTGCGCAACTTCGCCGAGACGATCGTCGAGTTCATCGAGAACGGCGTCGTCATGCAGACGATGGGCAAGGAGGGGCTCGCGTGGACGCCCTTCCTCCTCACGATGTTCCTCTTCATCTATCTGTGCAACGTGCCCGGCATCATCCCCTTCTTCCAGATGCCCGCCACCGCGCGCATGGCGGTCCCGATGTTCCTCGCCCTCATGGTGTGGGTCATCTACAACGCGGTCGGCATCAAGCACCAGGGCCTCGGCGGCTACTTCAAGAGCACGCTCTTCCCGCCCGGAGTGCCGAAGGCCCTCTACATCCTCGTGACGCCAATCGAGTTCATCTCGGCGATCATCGTGCGCCCGTTCTCGCTGGCGGTGCGACTCTTCGCCAACATGATGGCGGGCCACATCCTGCTCGTCACGTTCGCCCTCCTCTCCGAGGCGCTCTTCCAGGCGAAGGACAAGGTGCTGATCCCGGTCGGCATCCTGCCCTTCTTCATGCTCATCTTCCTCACCTCTTTCGAGGTGCTGGTCGCGTTCCTGCAGGCATACATCTTCGCGATGCTGACCGCCGTGTACATCGGCGGCGCGGCACACCCCGAGCACTGATCAGCCCGGTTCACACAGGTCTCCCAACTAACTCACTCATAGGAGAAAACACAATGGAAGCAATTGCACAACTCATCGCGGCGACCGACACCGGCGCAGCGGACCTGAAGAATGCCAACGCCGCGATGTCGGCCGGCTACGCGTACGGTCTCGCCGCGATCGGACCTGGCATCGGCATCGGCTACCTCGTCGGCAAGTCCGTCGAGGCCATGGCCCGCCAGCCCGAGGCCGCCGGCATGGTCCGCACCACCATGTTCCTCGGCATCGCGTTCACCGAGGCGCTCGCGCTCATCGGCTTCGTGGTGTTCATCCTCCTCAAGTTCGCCTGATCCGCGACTGAGTCCACGTCCATCAACGATCTCCGTCTGCACGGAGTCCAGGAGCTGAGATGCTGACTGCGATAGTCACCCAATCGAACGGGCGCATCGTCAACGTGCGGCTGTCCGCCACCGACACGACCGACACCACGGTCGTGGCGGAGGAGGCCACCACGTTGGCTGCCGAACCGGCCGCTGAAGGCGAGTCAACCGCCGAGGTCAAGACCGCACCGAACCCGATCGCCCCCGAGACCAAGGAACTTGCCTGGGCCGCGGGGTCGTTCATCGTGCTGTTCGTGCTGATGCGTTTCTTCCTGTTCCCCAAGCTCAAGAAGGGCATGGAGGCGCGCTACGCCGGCATCCGCGGTGACATCGAGGGTGCCGACAAGGCCAAGTCCGATGCGCGTGGCGAGGTCGCCGAGTACGAGAAGGCCCTCGAGGCCGTCCGTGCGGAGGCCGCTGCCCGCGTGGACAGGGCCCGCCAGACCGTCGATGCGGAGCGCCAGGCCAAGCTCGCCGAGGTGAACGCACGCATCGCCGCCAAGCGGGCAGAGGCCGACGCCGCAAACGCCGCGGCGCGCGCAGCCGTGCGGGACCAGGTCGCCGCCGCGGTCTCCCAGGTCGCCGGCAGGGCAGCGGAGCTCGCCACGGGGCGCACCCCCGACCCGTCCGCGGTGCAGTCGGCTGTGGCCGCAGCAATGGAAAGCGCAGGTTCGCGATGAATCTCAAGTCCGTCCTCGTCGCGGCCGAAGGCAGCTTCGAGACCCACCACTGGCTGCTCCCCGAGACTGCCGAGATCATCTACGGCGGCCTCGCGTCGTTGCTCGTCTTCGGTGCGCTCTACAAGTTCGCGCTGCCGATGTTCAAGACATCGCTGGCGGCGCGCACCGAGCGCATCCAGAAGGAACTCGACGACGCCAAGTCCCAGCGCGAAAGCGCCGAGAACGAGGCGGCCCGCATCCGCACCGCGCTCGGTGACATCCAGGCCGAGCGCGCCAAGCTCCTCGCAGAGGCCGATGCCCAGGCCGCAACCGTCCTCGCCGACGGCCGCGCCCGCATCACGGCCGAGGCTGCCGACCTCGAGGCCAAGGCCGAGGCGGACATCGCCGCGGCGTCCGGCCGGCTGAATGACGAGATCAAGAGTGAGATCGCCCGTCTGTCCTCGGTCGCCGTCGACCGTGTCGTCAAGGCGGCGCTGAACGATGCCGCCCAGCAGGACCTGATCGAAGGATTCATCAGCAACGTGGGGGCAGCACGATGAGCGACGCACGCACCAACGCCTACGCACGCGCACTCGCCGACATCGCCGAGGCCGAGGGCGTTCTCGCCCGGGTCGACTCCGAGTTCGGCGCGGTCGCCGCCGCACTCGAGTCGAACGACAGCCTGCGTTCCACCCTCGGTGACCAGGCCATCCCCGTCGAGCGCCGCCAGGGGATCGTGGAGCAGCTTCTCGCCGGCAAGGGGGCACATCCCCTGACCGCCCAGCTGCTGGGCATGGTGATCGGTGCCGGCCGCGGCCGCGACATCCCCGCCATCGCCTCGTCCATCGGCAACCGCTCGGCTTCCTCCCAGGGGCGTGCCGTCGCGGAGATCCGCACCGCGGTGGCCCTCACCGAGGACCAGCAGCGCCGTCTCGGTGACGAACTGGCCAAGGCTGTCGGCACCCCCGTCAACGTGAAGGTCATCGTCGACCCGTCCGTCGTCGGCGGCATCGTCGCCACCGTCGGGGACAAGGTCATCGACGGTTCAGTCCGCACCAAGCTCGACTCTCGAGGGCTTCTCGCCGTCGCTCGAGCAGCAGACAGTCGGCCACGTGGCCGAGGTCGGCGACGGTATCGCCCGCGTGTCCGGCCTGCCGAAGTGCGCGGTCAACGAGCTGCTGCAGTTCGAGGACGGCACCATCGGTCTCGCGCTGAACCTCGACGAGGACTCGATCGGTGCGGTGGTCCTCGGTGACGCCGACAAGATCGAGGAAGGCCAGACCGTGCGCGCCACGGGCCGCATCCTCTCCGTTCCCGTCGGCGACGCGATGCTCGGCCGCGTGGTGAACGCGCTCGGCACCCCGATCGACGGCAAGGGTGACATCGTCGGCGCCATCGACCGCCGCGTCGAGGTGCAGGCCCCCGGCATCATGGGCCGCAAGCCCGTGCACGAGCCGCTGCAGACCGGCATCAAGTCGATCGACGCCATGACCCCCATCGGCCGCGGCCAGCGCGAGCTGATCATCGGTGACCGCAAGACCGGCAAGACCACCATCGCCGTCGACACGATCATCAACCAGAAGGGTCTCGGCGTGAAGTGCATCTACGTCGCGATCGGCCAGAAGGGCTCCACAGTCGCCCAGACCGTGGAGACCCTGCGCCAGTACGGTGCCCTCGAGTACACGGTCGTCGTCGCGGCACCCGCGTCCGACCCGGCGCCGTTCAAGTACCTCGCCCCCTACGCCGGCTGCGCCATCGGCCAGCACTGGATGGAGAACGGCGAGCACGCGCTCATCGTGTACGACGACCTGTCGAAGCAGGCCGAGGCCTACCGCCAGATGTCGCTGCTGCTCCGCCGCCCGCCGGGCCGCGAGGCCTACCCGGGCGACGTGTTCTACCTGCACTCCCGCCTCCTCGAGCGCGCCGCAAAGCTCAGCGACGAGCGCGGCGCAGGCTCGATGACCGCTCTGCCGGTCATCGAGACCAAGGCCGGCGACGTGTCGGCGTACATCCCCACGAACGTGATCTCCATCACCGACGGCCAGGTGTACCTCCAGGACAACCTCTTCAAGTCGGGCGTGCGCCCCGCTGTCGACGTGGGCATCTCGGTGTCCCGCGTGGGCGGTGCCGCGCAGACCAAGGCCATGAAGTCGGTCTCGGGCACGCTGAAGCTCGACCTCGCGCAGTTCCGCGAGCTCGAGGCGTTCGCCACGTTCGGTTCGGAGCTCGACGCCGTGTCGAAGGCCCAGCTCGAGCGCGGCTACCGACTGGTCGAGCTGCTGAAGCAGGGCCTCAACTCCCCGATGCCGGTGGAGGAGCAGGTCGTGTCGATCTTCGCGGGCACCAAGGGCTACCTGGACGACATCCCGGTCGCCGACGTGCGTCGCTTCGAGAGCGAGCTGCTCGACTACGTGCGGTCGCGTCACGGTTCGATGCTCGCCGAGCTGCGCACCAACCCGAAGGCCGACGTGCCGGCGGACATGGCCCAGATCGTCACCTCGTTCAAGTCACAGTTCAAGACGAGCGGCGCCTCAGCCGCCAAGGCCGACCCGACGGCAACCGATGCCGACGCGCTCGGCGAGGCCGCCAGCGCGAAGACCCTCGCGACGGAGTGATCTGAGTGGCCGGCGGACAAGAACGAATCCTGCGCGGGCGCATCCGCTCGGTGCAGGCAACCAAGAAGATCACGCGCGCGATGGAACTCATCGCCGCGTCGCGCATCGTCAAGGCACAGCAGCGGGTCATCGCCGCCGTGCCGTACTCCGAGCGCATCACCGAGGTTGTCCGTGACTTGTCCGCAGCAGGCGCAGGCAGCAGCGACCCGCTGCTCGCCGGCCGCGCCGAGGTGAGGAACGTCTGCTACGTGGTCCTCTCCGCGGACCGGGGTCTGTGCGGCGGCTACAACGCCGGCGTGCTGCGCGCCACCGAGGGCGAGATCAAGGCCGACGCCCTCCAGGGCCGCGGGCACACCATCGTGGCGATCGGACGCAAGGCGGAGGGGTACTTCCGGTTCCGCGGGTACAACATCGCCAGGTCGTTCACCGGTTTCACCGAGAGCCCGGGTTACGACACGGCCAAGGAGATCGGCCGCTACGTCACCGACCTCTACGTGTCGGGCCAGGTGGACAGGGTGGAGCTTGTCTACACGCGCTTCATCTCCGCCGGTTCCCAGGAGGTCGTGCAGCGCCCGCTCGTGCCGCTCGACTCCCAGCTGACCGAGGGCGGTGACGGCAAGAGCGAGGCCGGCCACGACTACGAGTTCGAGCCCACGCCCGAGCTCATCCTCAGCACGCTGCTCCCTCGCTACGTGGAGGCCCGCGTCTACGCGGCGCTCCTCAACGCCGCGGCGTCCGAGCACGCGTTCCGCCAGCGGGCGATGAAGTCGGCCACCGACAACGCAGAAGAACTCATCAAGAACCTGTCGCGCATCATGAACCGTGCGCGCCAGGACGCAATCACGACCGAGATCATGGAGATCGTCGGCGGTGCCGAGGCACTGTCGGCGGGCGAGTAACAGGAGACAACAGGATGACCATGACAGAGAACACCCAAGAAGGCCGCGTCGTCGCGATCGCCGGTCCGGTGATCGACGTGGAGTTCCCGCGGGGCTCGCTCCCGGAACTGAACTCGGCGCTCGAGTTCACCGTGATGGTGGACGGCAAGCCGAACCGCATCCTCGCCGAGGTCGCCCAGCAGCTGGGTGACAGCCGCGTTCGCGCGGTCTGCCTGAAGCCCACCGACGGCCTCCAGCGCGGCACGGCTGTGCGCAACACGGGCCACGGCATCCAGGTGCCGGTCGGCAACAAGACGCTCGGCCACGTGTGGAACGTGTGGGGCGAGGTTCTCGACGGCAACGAGGCGGACTTCGCCGGCATCGAGCGGTGGGACATCCACCGTCCGGCACCGGCGTTCGACACCCTCGAGCCCTCGAAGCGCATGTTCGAGACGGGCATCAAGGTCATCGACCTCCTCACCCCGTACCTCGCCGGCGGCAAGATCGGCCTGTTCGGCGGTGCCGGCGTGGGCAAGACCGTTCTCATCACCGAGATGATCAACCGCGTGGCCTCCAAGCACGGCGGTGTGTCCGTGTTCGCCGGCGTCGGCGAGCGCACCCGCGAGGGCACCGACCTGCGTCTCGAGATGGAGGAGTCGGGAGTGTTCGAGAAGGCCGCACTGGTCTTCGGCCAGATGGACGAGCCGCCGGGCGTCCGCCTGCGCGTCGCCCTCTCGGCCCTCACCATGGCCGAGTACTTCCGTGACGTGCAGAACCAGGACGTGCTGCTGTTCGTGGACAACATCTTCCGCTTCGTGCAGGCGGGCTCCGAGGTGTCCACCCTCCTCGGCCGCATGCCGTCGGCGGTGGGTTACCAGCCCACGCTCGCCGACGAGATGGGCCAGCTGCAGGAGCGCATCACCTCCACCCGTGGCCGTTCGATCACCTCGCTGCAGGCCGTGTACGTGCCTGCGGACGACTACACCGACCCGGCCCCGTTCACCACGTTCACCTTCCTCGACGCCACCACCGAGCTCTCCCGCCAGATCGCCTCGCTCGGCATCTACCCGGCGGTGGACCCGCTCGCGTCGACCTCAACCATCCTCACCCCCGAGACCGTCGGCGACCGCCACTATGCGGTCGCACGCCGGGTGCAGGAGGTGCTGCAGCGCTACAAGGAACTGCAGGACATCATCGCGATCCTCGGTCTCGACGAACTGTCCGAGGAGGACCGTCTCACCGTGGCGCGTGCCCGCAAGGTGCAGCGCTTCCTCAGCCAGCCGTTCTACGTGGCAGAGGTCTTCACCGGTGTCCAGGGCGAGTACGTGCCGGTTGCCGAGACGGTGGAGTCCTTCGAGGCGCTCATCAACGGCGAACTGGACGACGTGCCGGAGCAGGCGTTCCTGAACGTCGGCGGTGTCGAGCAGGTTCTCGCCAAGGCGAAGGCCCTGCAGGAGAACGCGTAATGGCGGAAGCCACCGGTGT
>RFZO01000221.1 GCA_009920715.1 Actinomycetota bacterium
ACTAAGTGCGTCAGACCTTCTCGCTCTCCGTCTTGCTCACTCGGACAGGTTCGGGTCCACGGCCCGGAACCGCAGGTCGGCGACATCCCCCACCACCTCGAAGTGGACATCGCGGGCCACGTCGTACTGGAAGGCGAACACGTCGGTCACGGTGGAATCCGCCGCTCCCTGGACCCAGATGTCCACCTTGCCGCCGATGTGCTGCCCGTCGTACACGTCCCGCACCATCAGTTCGTCGCCCGCCGACACCACGTTGGCCCGCAGGACCCCCGCGACATCGGCCGCCGTCTGCAGGTACCCCTGCTTCGTGCCCGAGTCCACGGACGCGAGGGCGTTGCGGGCGCGGGCCGCGAGCTCGGTGTTGGTCTCCTGGTCCGTCCCGCCGAACATCGCCGATGCGTTCGTGACCGACAGCGTGGTCGGACCCGTGACGACGCGGCGCACCTGGCCGGCGGCCACGTTGCCGGCCGAACCACCGGTCGCCGCCTGCACCGCGACCGTGACCGAGTACCGCCGGGTGACCGGGTCGTAGTAGGACGCCAACTGCGCCAGGGAGATGATCGCGGACTGCACCACGCCGAACGACACCGAACCTGCGGACACGGTGGTGCCGATGGGGATGATGAGCGACTCCGTGGGGCGGCGCGTCGTGAAGAACGTCACCTCGCCCCGCGCCGCCTTGCCCGCGCGGCGGAACACGCCGTAGTTCGACGCCAGTGCCTCGAACGACCGGTCGATGATGTCCTGCACGTCGGTGTCGCTGTTCAGGCGGAACGCGGCCTTCAGCGACGACTTGTAGTTGGAGCTCGCCACGGGGATGGACGTTCCCGACCCCGTCGGGTCGTCCACCAGCAGCAGGGCCGCGAACGACTGTGCCCGGTGGAGGAAGTCGACGATGAACCGCAGGCGCTCCGCCTCGTTGGCGAACGGATCGATGAACGTGTCGCGGAGCACCGAGCCGGGGTCCACGCGCAACTGCGGGTTCGTCCGCAGGATGGACGCGATGGTGTCCCGCACGATGACCTGACGGGACACCACGGGGAACGAACCGACCTGCGCCGTCACGCGGAGCGGGTTGCCCGCAACCTCCGCGCTGAACGGGGACTCGATCTCGGTCTGGGTCAACACGTCGTAGTAGATGGCGGTGACGACGTAGTAGAGGGGCACCGTCTCGTCCAGGCCCGAGAAGGCCGACACGAACACGGTCGGGGGGGTGGACGTGCTGTTCGCCGACCGGGCGTGCTCGAACGAGTACGTCGTGTAGGTGCGGACGGACACGACGGACACGGTCGTGCGTAGGCGCTCCGCCGTCTCGGGGACCTGGAAGCTGTCGGACAGGTCCTGGGACAGGACGTTGCCCGCCCCGTCGCGCTGCTGCCCGACGATGACCGCGTACAGCGGATCGGCCGCCGGCGACCCGTCGGGGTTGGTGTCGACCAGGTACTCGTGCTCCGAGGACCCGACGTCGGCCGTCTCCTCGACGGTCGCACCCGTGGTCACGGTGTTGATGTTGATCCGGGTGTACCCGGTCGTGCCACCGCCAGCCGCCTCCGCCGCGTAGACGTTGATGCCGACCAGGGTGCCCGCTGCCGATGTCGATGGCTCGCACAACACGACGACCGACTGGTCCTTACGGAGCACCGAAATGTTCGTCGGCGACGGGCCGAGGGCGGCGACCCCAGGGATGTAGGTGATGGCCGCCGTGGCCGTGTTCGACACCGAACCCGACAGGGTCACCGACCGCACCGCGACCGTGTTGTACCCTGGGGCCAGGTACAGCCCGTCCGGGTACGCTGTCGGGTTCGGGATGGTCCAGTTGACCCCATCGAACACGACGAGGTCGGGGTCGGTGTCGAACGCCCCCCCGTTGACCGAGAGCTCGATGTTGACGACATTGTTGGTCGACACCGTCCCCGTCAGGAACCGACTGCCGGAGTTCGTGCTGAACACGAGCTCCGTGCGGGCGACCCCATCGGGTCCGACTATGGTGGGGGTGTCCGTCGCCATCCTTCAGTGCCTCAACCCCTGACGGGGGATAATGACCCTACCGCAGGCCGACGGCCTGCGTGCCGAGGCTGAGGCCGTTCGTGCCTGCGAGCGCCACCGCGCCGGGTGCCGTGTAGACGATGGATACCCGAACCGGCTTGGCCGAGGCGCTACTCACCGTCACGTCGACCAGAAACACCGTGGGATCGTCCGCCGACTGGGTCACATCTACGGAGTTCACGGCGTAGAGCCGCTCCTCGAGGGTCAACTGCTGGAACTTCGCCTGGGTCTGCTGCGACAGCGACACGACGCGGAGCGCGTCGCGCACCTGGGTCTTGATGTCGGACGCCGTGGTCGACACCGCCTTCCTGCCGATGGAGTCCACGATGCCCGTCCCGTACGTCGGGAAGTAGGCGTTCGACCCCGCGCGGGTCAGGATGATCTTCAGGACCTCCTGCACGAGTAGGTCCTCGTTGGCGACCATCAGGGTGTTGCCCTGCAGGTTGTACTCCCAATCGTTCTCGACGAACGTGCCGCCGCACCGGCGGCACCGCACGGGGTAGGTGCTGTACGACACCTTGAACGAGGCGTTGTTGCGGAGAGGTTCGCGGAACAGGGGGTACCGGCCCAATGGGGACGCCGGGTCTCCGATGACCTCCCATCCGGGGTAGACGGTGCGCCCGACCGCGCCGCGCTGCACCTTGAACCCGACCCACGGTGCCCCCGAACCCGACACCCGGACGGACGACGATGGCCCGACCGACCCCAGGTCCGTCACCGACAGCCGCCCGTCGGTGACCCCCACGGACGCATCGGGCAACGATGCGGTCAGTAGACGGGCGACCGCCTCGGGGTGGACGAGTCCGTCCGCGCCTGGGACGAGGGCGACCGTCGCCGACCCGGTGCTGGTGGTGACCGTCAGGGTGCGGTCGCACACGGGCACCCGGTACGGGCCGCGCACGGACGCCGTCAGCGTGGCCGGGTCGTACAGCCCCGACGACGGCACGAAGAAGGAGTCGTTGACCAGGATGCGCGTGGCGTTCG
>RFZO01000222.1 GCA_009920715.1 Actinomycetota bacterium
CGTTTCATCGCCCGCCGGTTGGTGATCTTTGCGAGCGAGGACGTCGGCACGGCCGACCCCCTGGCGCTCCCCGTCGCGTCCGCCGCTGCGTCGGCGGTGGAGTCAGTCGGTATGCCGGAGGCGGTGCACAACCTGGCACACGCGGTGGTGCATCTTGCGAGGGCGCCGAAGAGCAGGGCGGTGACGGCGGCCGTGTGGGCGGCTGTCGGCGATGTTCGCGAGGGCCGCACGGGCGAGGTCCCGCCCATCGGCCCGGGGACGGAGTCCTTCCGTCCCGTGGGGTACCGGGACTTCACCTACTACCGTGAGGACGATGTTTAGGCGTCTGTTCTGGTTCGTGCTCGGTGCCGTGTGCGGCGTGCTCGGGGTTGAGTGGGCGCACAGGCGCGCGAACGAGATCCGCGAGGCGATCACCGTCGAGTCGGTGGCTCGTCTCGGTGCACGCACCGCGGTCATCGTGTGGCATCGCCTCGTCGCCGCCGTGTCGTACCTCACGGGTCTCGTGGCACCGGGGGACGGGCAACCGACGGATGTGCCCGCGCCTTCCACGTCGACATCCACGACGCAACGCCGTCATATTGCTCCCCAGCCGCGCAGCACCCACAGGTAGGCTCGGTCCTCCATGGCGACAGGAAGGGAACCGGTGTCCGCGGACGAGATCCGTGCGGCATTCACGTCGTTCTTCGCCGAACGCTCGCACACCGTCGTCCCCTCGGCCAGCCTCATCCCGCACGATCCCACTCTGCTCTTCACCGTGGCGGGCATGGTCCCGTTCAAGCCGTACTTCCTCGGTGACGAGGCCGCCCCGTACTCGAGGGCGGTCAGCGTCCAGAAGTGCGTGAGGGCGGGCGGCAAGCACAACGATCTCGACGACGTGGGCCGCACCAAGCGCCATCTCGTCTTCTTCGAGATGCTCGGCAACTTCTCCTTCGGCGACTACTTCAAGTCCGACGCCATCCCGTGGTCGTGGGACCTCGTCACGGAGAAGCTCGGGTTCGACGGTGACCGTCTGTGGATCACGGTGCACGAGAGCGACGACGAGGCCGAGGCGATCTGGCACGAGCAGATCGGCGTGCCGATGTCGCGCATCCAGCGGCTGGGCGACAAGGACAACTTCTGGCAGGCCGGCGACACGGGACCGTGCGGACCCTGCTCCGAGATCCACATCGACCGTGGCCCGGCGTTCGGTCCCGACGGCGGTCCTCTGAACGACCCCCACGGCGACCGGTTCATGGAGTTCTGGAACCTCGTCTTCATGCAGTACAACCAGGCCCCGGACCGTTCGCGCACCCCGTTGCCGCGCCCGAGCATCGACACCGGTGCGGGTCTGGAACGGATTCTCGCCCTGCGCCAGGGTGTCGACTCGGTGTGGGAGACCGACGTGCTGTTCCCTCTCGTCGACCGGGCGGCGTCCCTCACGGGAAGCACATACGCGGCGGGCGACTACGGGCACCGCGAGAGCTTCAGTCTCCGGGTGCTCGCCGAGCACGCCCGCTCCTCGACCATGCTCATAAACGACGGGGTCTTCCCGTCCAACGAGGGGCGCGGCTACGTGCTGCGACGGATCATCCGCCGGGCAATCCGGCACGCGTTCCTGCTCGGCACCGAGAAGCTCGTGATGCCGGGCCTCTCCGAGGTGGCCATCGACGTGATGGGGCGCGCCTACCCGGACCTGCACGGGAACAAGGACTTCATCCTCGGCGTCCTCGCGAAGGAGGAGGAGCGCTTCCGGCACACGCTGAAGACCGGTCTCGCCATCCTCGAGGACGGCATGGCCGGCGGCACGAGCGTTCTGTCCGGCTCGTCCGCTTTCCTTCTCCACGACACGTACGGTTTCCCGCTGGAGCTCACCCAGGAGATCGCCTCCGAGCGCGGGGTCGAGGTCGACACGGCCGGTTTCGACGCGGAGATGCAGGAGCAACGACGGAGGGCGAAGGAAGCCCGCAAGTCGGGCAGGGCCGACGGCGACAGGGTCGAGGCCTACCGGGCGGTGATGGAGCAGCACGGCACCACGGGGTTCGTCGGTTACACCCACGACACGTCGCAGTCCACGGTTCTCGCCGTCATCCCCGGAGACGACTCCACGGTCGAGGTGTTCCTCGACAACACCCCCTTCTACGCCGAGAGCGGCGGACAGGTGGGCGACCGGGGCCGTTTGTACAGCACGGATTTCGAGGCCGACGTCATCGACACCACGTTCGCGCTCCCCGGGCTGCGACGCCATGTGTGCCGGATGGTGCGCGGCGAGATCGAGGAGGGCGTCTCGGTGACCGCGTCCATCGACACCGCCGCACGGGCCGCGACCCGGCGCAACCACACCGGGACCCATGTCCTGCACTGGGCCCTGCGCACCGTCCTCGGCGAGCACGTCAAGCAGGCCGGCTCGCTCGTCTCGCCCGACCGGCTTCGCTTCGACTTCAGCCACTACGCGGCGGTGACCGCCGAGGAGATCAGGCGCATCGAGGACCTCGCGAACAGGGAGGTCCTCTCGAACACGGCGGTCGACGCCTTCGAGACGTCCAAGGACGAGGCGCTCGCGGCGGGCGCCATCGCGTTCTTCGGCGACAAGTACGGCGACACCGTGAGGGTGCTGCGCGCGGGGAGCTCCGTGGAGCTGTGCGGTGGCACCCACGTGACGGCCACCGGTGACATCGGCACGATCAAGATCGTCTCCGAGGGGAGCATCGGGTCGAACCTGCGGCGCATAGAGGCAGTGACCGGTGCGAACACGGTGCGCCTCATGCAGGGTTATGACGACGTTCTGGCGCGTGCGTCGGCGCTCGTCGGTGCCAAGCCCGAGGAACTCGTGGCCGGGGTCGAGAGGCGCATCGAGGAACTCCGTGCCGCCCAGGACGAGGTCAAGGTGCTGCGCGCCCGGCTTGCAACCGGCCGGGCGGCCGAGATCTCCGCGCGTGCCGAGGGCGGCGTCCTCGTGGAACGCATCGATGGGCTCTCCGCGAACGACCTGCGCGACCTCGCAGTTGCCGTGCGCCAGCAGGGCGTCGGCATCGTGGTGCTGTG